>CALAIO010000308.1 GCA_937923355.1 uncultured Rhizobiaceae group bacterium
TGCCACAAAAGAAAGCGAAGAGCCCAAGCTGTCTACAACGCCCCACCCCATATTACGCAGGCCGGGATCAATCCCAATGATACGAATCGCTTCTTGCATGAAATCACCTTAAATCAATCCGAAACACCTTGCATCAAAAAAGTGAACAAAACAGAAACATTCAACAATTACATTTTCATTTTGTAAATTTCTTTGTGCGTATTATATTATACCTCAAAGAAGAGAGAAGAATTATGATTGAAACGATTGATCTGGTTATACGCTCCGCTTGTGTAGGTATATGTGCCCTGCTCGCAATTCATTTTGCATCTATCAGGCCTGTTTCCCGAAAGACGATTTCAACCATTGTCTTTTTGATATCAGCCTCAGGAATGATAATCGCGACCTCTTTATTGTCCATGCAATTTGAACAGCAATCATCAATTTGGGAATTAATTTCTACAATTCTGATCGCCACAAGTCCTGCGCTTATAACCTGGGGTCTGCTTGAACTTTTTGAAGACAATCTGAAAATTGAAACCTGGCAGATAGCCTTTGTGATTATCTCTTTAGCAACTCATTTCATGGGCGGCATTCATCCTGTCTTTGATACCATATGCCATGTTACTTCCCTCATGATTTACAGCTACTTGTTTTACATAACAATCTCTACGCGAAAACACGATCTAGTCATGGCGCGTTGCCTGTTCCGTCTTTGGTTCATGGGCGGCGCTGCGTTGGCAGGCTTCTCCTTTACCGCTATGCACTGGTATTTTGGCGATTTCGGTTTACCAGATTGGTATTACACCTTCAAAGCCTCAGTTTTGTTTGCCCTCACAATCATCTTTGCTTACTGGGCATTGAAAGTCCGTGAGCACGTTTGGGCCTTGCCGCAAAACTTTGCGATGAAACAACCTGAGGCATTAGCGCCTGCAGAGCTGGCATTGCTAACCAAATTACAAGCCTCCATGAAAGAAGACATCTGGCGTGAAGAAGGTCTGACCATTCGCAAACTGGCTGAGACACTTGAAGCACCTGAACACCGCTTGCGCAAAGTCATCAACCAGGGGCTTGGTTATCGTAACTTCGCAGCTTTCGTGAATGAACATCGCATTGGTGCTGCCTGCGAAGTTTTGGCTGACCCAATTAAAGCCGACGTTCCAGTGATCACCATCGCCTATGAAGTAGGTTATGCGTCGCTCGGCCCTTTCAATCGCGCTTTTAAGGATATCGTCGGTGAAAGCCCGACCGAATATCGCAAACGTTCTTTCTCACCTGGATAGCTAATCCTAGCCGATTTTGAAAAAAGCTGGCTGTTTTTGAAAAAGACACGTCATTTTCGAACTCGGCGAGAATCTCCTATCGATAATTTATAAATTCAAGGTGTCCTCACAAAACGAAAGGAAGACACCATGAAAATGAACACAAAATTAATCGCCCTAACTACTGCAACCCTAATTGCACTTGCTCCTGTATCAGCAAACGCAATGAGCATGTCAGACGGCGTATTCAGCTGGCCTACAGACTATAAAACTCAAAAGGTTTCTGAAGCTACAAGCACTTTTGACGGCAAGGTAAAAAACCTTGAAATCAAAAAGCCGGCATCAGACAAAACAAAGAATACGAAACGCAAATAATTCTACACCCTATGAACTTGGCGGGGATAGTTTTCCGCCAAGTCATCTGCACTAAATCCCGCATATCATATTCCAAATAATATTCGCTTTCATTTAACAGCGCTGGTAACTTGTTTTACCAATCCAACCAAAAGCGATTCTCACTTGGAACTTGCCCTCTCCTACTTATCCGAACCTGCAATGCAAATTGTTATTGCCGTTGTGTTTATCACGGGCATTGTGCGTGGCTTTTCAGGCTTTGGTTCAGGCATGATCATTGGCCCATCCACTGCTTCTTTCTTTGGTCCACAAATGGCGCTGATTATGATTACCATCATGGATGCCATTCCAACGTTAACACTCGTTTGGGGTGCAAGACGTGATGTGAACTGGAAAGAACTTATTCCTGTCATCATCGGTTATGCAGTTCTGGTACCGCTTGGCATTTGGCTCCTAGTCACGGGTGATGCAACCGCACTTCGCTGGTTTATCTCAATCAGCATATTAATCGCCGTTACGATTTTATGGTCAGGTTGGAAATATAAAGGCCCACGCACTGCGCCTGTATCTTTTTCCTTTGGTGGACTGGGTGGCTTCATGGGCGCAGCCGCTGCCTTACCTGGTCCTGCAGTTCTGGTTTACTGGCTAGCAAGCACCGCCAAAGCCGTAACCGTTCGCGCCAATATGATTTACTATTTATTCCTGACAGATTTAATCGTCATAGCCGGCTATATCTTTGCCGATCTTTATACCATGGAGGGGATAGTGCGGGGATTATTATGTGTGCCGGGATATTTCATCGGCATTCAAATTGGCACGAAATTCTTTTCCGGCGCCAGCGACGCAACCTATCGCCGCGTCGCATTTATCATGATTTTAATTGCAGCGATAACATCGCTACCGCTGCTGGATGAATTATTCAGCAGATAGTTTAGCCATCACTTCATCTGAAATTTCGAAGTTCGAATAAACGTTTTGAACGTCATCATCTTCATCCAGTGCATCAAGCAGTTTTAACAAGGTGCCAGCCTTTTCTTCATCGACCGGCGTATTGTTTTGCGGCTTCCAGGTTGACTTGACGCTTTCCGCTTCTCCAAGCGCTTCTTCAAGATTTTTTGTCACCTCTCCGAACGCATCAAATTCACAAAAAATGACGTGACCATCTTCATCAGACGTAACATCATCCGCACCCGCCTCAATGGCCGCTTCCATGATTTCGTCTTCAGTGCCAGTTTCAGGCTTGTAAGTAATCTCACCCATGCGATCAAACATGAAGGAGACCGAACCCGATTCACCCATCTGCCCACCGTTCTTGGTAAAACAGGCGCGGATGTTTGAGGCAGAACGGTTTTTATTATCCGTCAGAGCTTCAACCACGATTGCAACACCGCCCGGGCCATAGCCTTCGTAGCGGATTTCTTCATAATCTTCACCGCCAGCACCTGACCCCTTGGTCACCGCACGCTGGATATTATCCTTCGGCATGGATTGCCCCTTGGCATTTTGAATGGCCAAGCGAAGACGCGGGTTCATGTCAGGGTCTGTAACACCCCCGCCCATTTTCACCGCAACGGTAATTTCCTTAGAAAGACGCGAAAACATCTTCGAACGTATCGCATCCTGACGCCCCTTGCGGTGCTGAATATTCTTAAATTTTGAATGGCCTGCCACGGCACACTCCTGTCATTGGTTGTTTATGTTGAAACGCTTATAAAAAACCATA
>CALAIO010000309.1 GCA_937923355.1 uncultured Rhizobiaceae group bacterium
GCTGGTGGAATGCCGACCAGATCAAACTGACCCAGCATCTTGTTATCAGCAGCCATTTCACGCTCACCTTGTGATACGCGGATGGTCACAGCATTCTGATTATCTTCAGCGGTTGAGAAGGTCTGAGACTTGTTCGTCGGAATGGTTGTATTGCGGTCGATAAGACGTGTGAACACACCGCCCAAGGTTTCAATGCCCAAAGACAGTGGCGTAACGTCCAGAAGAAGAACATCTTTCACATCACCTTGAAGAACACCAGCCTGAATAGCAGCACCCATGGCAACTACTTCATCCGGGTTAACACCCTTGTGTGGCTCCTTGCCGAAGAACTCTTTTACAGTTTCCTGTACTTTCGGCATGCGTGTCATACCACCAACAAGAACAACTTCGTCGATCTCGCCAGCTTTCATGCCAGCATCTTTAAGTGCGTCAGCCATTGGCTTAACTGTGCGTTTTACCAAGTCAGCAACCAGCGATTCAAACTTTGCACGGGTCAGCTTCATGGTCATGTGTTTTGGACCAGAAGCATCTGCTGTAATAAACGGCAGGTTGATCTCTGTTTGAGAAGAAGAAGATAATTCGATTTTTGCCTTTTCAGCAGCTTCTTTCAAACGCTGAAGCGCCATTTTGTCTGACTTCAAATCAATCGAGTTTTCTTTCTTGAACTCGGCTGCAAGGTAATCAACAAGCACCATGTCAAAGTCTTCACCGCCGAGGAATGTATCACCGTTGGTAGATTTAACTTCAAAAACACCATCGCCAATTTCCAAAATGGAAACATCAAAGGTACCACCACCAAGGTCATAAACCGCGATTGTTTTACCGTCGTTTTTTTCCATGCCATATGAAAGGGCAGCCGCAGTTGGTTCGTTGATGATGCGTAGCACTTCAAGACCAGCAATTTTACCAGCGTCTTTTGTTGCCTGACGTTGTGCATCGTTAAAATAGGCAGGAACTGTAATCACAGCCTGTGTTACTTTTTCGCCCAGATAAGCCTCTGCAGTTTCCTTCATTTTTTGAAGAATCATCGCTGAAACTTGTGAAGGAGAATATTTTTCGCCCTTAGCTTCCACCCAAGCATCGCCATTGTCACCCTTGACAATCTCATAAGGTACAAGCTTCTGGTCTTTTTTAACCGTTTTGTCATCAAAACGACGACCGATCAGACGTTTAACCGCGAACAATGTATCTGTCGGGTTGGTTACAGCCTGACGTTTTGCTGGCTGACCTACAAGACGTTCGCCATCATCACCGAAGGCAACCATTGAAGGTGTTGTGCGCGCGCCTTCTGCATTTTCAATAACTTTAGCTTCTTTGCCATCCATGACGGCAACACATGAATTTGTTGTACCTAAATCGATACCAATAACTTTCGCCATTTTACTCTCCTTGACCAGCAGACTGAATGAACCCTTACGGCATTCAAGGTAGATATTATAATCTACCAATCCAGCGCCCGGTTAGACTGGAATTTTGTTTAATTTTGCGATTTCCCCGATTTGGCAAATACGGGATAAACCGCAGTTGAACGCTATATAAGAAGGGCAAACAACTTGTGCAAGGGATTGCGTGCGCTAATTTAGGCTCAGAACCAGATTATGAGTGAAAAAATGCAAATTGAAGACCTTCCGAACGGAGCAAAATGGATTCCACAGTATTTTAATCAAGCAGAGCAGGAAGCTCTGGTTGAAGAAATACGCAAAATTGCAAGTGAAGCGCCTCTTTTTGTGCCTAAAATGCCAAGAACCGGCAAACCAATGTCTGTGCGCATGACAAACTGCGGTCCTTTAGGCTGGGTCACCACCAAGGAAGAAGGCTATCGCTATCAAGCGATGCACCCTGAAACCGGCGAACCATGGCCTGATATTCCAAGAAACCTGCTTGAACTATGGGAGAAATTTTCAAATTATTCCAAACCTCCACAAGCATGTCTGGTCAATTTTTATGAACCAAACGCCAAAATGGGTTTGCATCAAGACAAAGATGAAGAAGATTTTGATGCGCCCGTATTATCGGTATCGCTGGGCGATACGTGTCTTTTCAGAATTGGCGGCGAGAACCGCAAGGATCCGACCAAATCATTCAAACTGGCGAGTGGCGATGTAATGCTACTGACAGGCAAATCACGCATGGCCTTTCATGGGGTAGACCGAATTTATCCAGGAACTTCGACACTGCTTAAACAAGAGGGGCGCATTAATCTGACGTTGAGGCGGGTGACTGCTTAGAGTTTTCTCAAAGCAACTTTCTCAACCAAGTGGTCGCGGCCTTTTTTCAAAATCAAATCTGCACGTGGTCTGGTTGGCAATATGTTGTCGTGCAGGTTCACCAGATTGATGGTCTCCCATAATCTGTTTGCCTCAGCCAAAGCTTCTTCATCTGATGTCGTTGAATAATGATGGAAGAATGAAGCAGGATCTCTAAACGCTGTATCACGCAATCCCATGAAGCGAGTGACATACCAATCCTCAATATCTTTTTCATCTGCATCAATATAAATCGAGAAATCAAAATAATCAGATACCAACGGTATGCTGTCACCTTCTCGCGGCATGTCTCTTGATTGAAGAACATTGATGCCTTCAAAAATCAAAATATCCGGACGGTCAATTTGAACAAATTGATCTGGTAAAACATCATAACTGAAATGCGAATAAACGGGTGCATTGACTGTTTCTACACCCGCTTTAATCGCAGATAGAAATCGTAATACCTCCGCCACATCATAGCTTTCCGGAAAGCCTTT
>CALAIO010000310.1 GCA_937923355.1 uncultured Rhizobiaceae group bacterium
TCAGACTCAAACGATACAGTCTTGCGTATTGCGAGGGCTTATTGGGCTGGCAAAGGTCAGCCTGAAAAATCCATCGTTATTGCACGTAAAAATGCATACCATGGTTCCACCATGGCTGGCGTTACGCTTGGCGGCATGGAAGCCATGCACTCACAAGGTGGGCCGCTTATCCCAGACATCGTGCACATTGATCAGCCTTATTGGTATGATGAGGGTGGCGATATGGACCCGAACGAGTTTGGCCTGATGCGTGCCCGTGCCTTGGAAGAGGAAATCGACAGGTTGGGTGAAGGTCGTGTCGCAGCGTTTATCGCTGAACCTATACAGGGAGCCGGTGGCGTTATCATTCCTCCAGACAGCTATTGGCCAGAAGTGATGCGCATTTGTAAAGAACGCGATATCTTGTTCTGCGCTGATGAAGTGATTTGTGGTTTTGGACGTATGGGCGAATGGTTTGGTTCTATTCATTACGATCTACAACCTGATATGATTTCCATGGCGAAAGGCCTTTCATCAGCTTATCTGCCAATTGGTGCAGTAGCGTTTTCTGAGGCTCGCGCTCAGGAAATGTTTGAAACCGCAGGCGAGTTTTTCCACGGCTATACTTATTCAGGCCATCCAGCCTGTTGTGCAGCAGCATTAAAGAATATCGAAATTATTGAGCGTGAAGGTTTGGTAGAACGCGTTCGCGATCATACGGCTCCGCTGTTTGCAGAAAAATTGCAAACGCTTGCCGACCATCAAATCGTTGGTGAAGTTCGTACCCGTGGTCTTTTAGGCGCAGTAGAACTGGTTGCCGATAAAGAAACCCGAAAGCGCTTCGATAATTATGGTGCGGTTGGCACAATTGCCAGAGATCATTGTTTTAACAATGGTCTTGTGATGCGCGCGGTTAGAGATAGCCTCGTCAGTTCGCCACCCCTTATTATTACAGATGAAGAGATCGACGAATTGGTGACCAAAGCCAGAAAGTCGCTTGATGATACTTGGGCAGATATCAGCTAAACACAAAGTCATATTAATGAATTCAGAAGTTAAAAATTATCTAGCCAACAACCCGGAACCGCAATCAATCGATGTATTGATTACAGACGCCAATGGAATTTTGCGAGGCAAACAATTTCCGGGCGATCAGTTGGAAGCCTTATGTCAGAAAGGTGCAAATCTTCCGATATCATTGATGTTTGGGGACGTGCGCGGATCAACGCCAAGCGCGCTGTTAGTGCCTCCTTTGGTGGGGGATCCTGATATCAATTATAAAATGGTAGAAGGTTCTCTACGACCAGTGCCATGGACAAAAGTGCCAACTGCTCAATTGTTTTTGCGTGCTACCGATAAAAAGGGAAACAACCTGGCAAGCGATCCACTAACGGTGTTGGAAAATGTGATTAAGCGGTTGAGTGACGATGGAATGTTCCCGACCATTGCGTTGGAGGGGGAATTTTATTTACTGGACCCATCCAAGTCGCCCCCTGAACCTCTTAAACCAAAAAATAAGTGGCCGGCCTTCGAAGGACCGCAGGTTTATGCGCTAGAGCCTTTACGCGATGTGCAGGAATTTTTGAACGGCGTCAAAGACGTTGCAAAAGCGCAATCCATTCCATTGACTTCCATTCTTTGTGAATATGGTGACAGCCAGTTTGAAATGAACCTTGACCACTCTTCGCAAGTGACCGCTCATGCACGCGACTTTATGCTGCTAAAGCACGCGATTAAAAATATCGCGGAAGCAAATGGTCAGCTTGCCAGTTTCATGGCGCTCCCTTTGAGTTCTGAGGGAGGCAGTGGTTGCCATATTCATGTCAGCCTTCAAGATAAAGACGGCAACAATATCTTTAGCAAAGATGAAAGCAAATTGCTGGATGCAATTGGCGGCTTGATGGAAACCATGTCAGATTCTTTGGCAGCCTGCGCACCTTATGCAAATTCATACAAACGCTATCGCAAAGAAGGCTGGTCACCTAATTCTTGTAATTGGGGTCGCAATCATCGGTTGGTTTCGCTGCGTATTCCAATCTCTGGCGAGAAAGACAAACGTGTCGAACATCGCATCGCTGGCGCAGATGTAAATCCATATTTATTGTGTGCCGCAGTCTTAGCTGGCATTCACCATGGTGTTAAAAACAGGATTGACCCCGGCCCTGAATCAATGGAAGGACAAGAGCCGGAAGCAGGCATTGAACTTCCAACCCGTTGGCGTGAAGCATTGCAGGCGTTTTCAGGGTCTGAATTCTTCAAGGATTATTTTGGGGAAGAATTTATGGAAATCTACTGCAGGGCAAAATTTGCAGAAGAAGAAAACTTCCATATGGAGGTCTCTGACCGAGATCACGGATGGTGTTTAAGAACGGTGTAAAATGAGCAAAGTAAAACCAGAGATCAGCCTAGATATCTCGCCAGAACTGGAAAAAAACTCAGACGGAGAACTTTATGATTGGCTTCGCGCCAATCGTGTTGATGAAGTTGAATGTGTTATTCCTGATATGGCGGGTGTGGCACGTGGCAAGGTCATGCCGGCATCCAAATACATCAAGGAAAGCGAAATCCGTTTGCCTATCTCGCTTTTCATGTCGAGTGTGACTGGCGACTACGCAGACATTGAGGCGGATGGGTATGATGTCGATGCAGATTGTTATCTAGTGCCTGATATTGCTACTGCGAGAGCAGTACCATGGGCGAATGATCCTTCCATTCAAATCATACATGATGCTTTTGACAGGCACGGCAATGAAATCGGTTTTGCGCCACGTAATGTTTTGAAAAAGGTTATTGGTCTTTACAAGCGCAAAGGCTGGACGCCAATCGTTTCACCTGAAATCGAATTTTATCTTACAAAGCCCAATACAAATCCTGACAACCCGCTTGAACCTCCCGTTGGACGTTCTGGCCGCGCAAGTCTTTCCAATCAGGCTTATTCGCTTTCTGCGGTGGATGAGCATGATCGATTTATCGAGCATATTTACGATTATGCAGAAGCTCAAAATCTCGATATCGATACGATTATTCAAGAGTCAGGCGCTGGCCAGCTTGAGATAAACCTTATGCACGGTGACCCGCTTAAACTGGCTGATGAAGTATTTCTATATAAGCGTCTTATCCGCGAAGCAGCGCTTCAATGCGGCATCCATGC
>CALAIO010000311.1 GCA_937923355.1 uncultured Rhizobiaceae group bacterium
TGCGAGTGCGTCAGTAAAGATAAAACGCTGTGCACCAAGATTGTCATCAAAGCCAATCATTGAAAGCCAAAGCCCGATACAGCCTGAAAGCAAACCTTTTACAAATGATTTTGAATCAAGTGACCCAATAACAGTCACACCCAGAATTGCCATCCAGAAAAGATGGGACGGGCCAAATGCAAGTGCCCATTGCGCAAGAACAGGCGTTAGGAAAATTAAAAGTAAGACGCCGATTACTCCACCTATCCCCGATGAAAGGAAAGATAGGTGGAGCGCACGAGCTCCCTCGCCATTTTTTGCCATCGCATTGCCATCAAGTGCCGTTGCGATATTGGCTGGCGCCCCCGGAATTTTAAGAAGAATGGCACTTACCGCACCCCCCGCCACAGTAGATGTGTAAGCTGCCCCCAACAGAATTAATCCCTGTGTAGGCGATAAGTGAAACGTAAATGGAATAAGCAAAGCCACAGCCATGGTTGGCGACAAGCCCGGTGTTGCACCTAAAATTAACCCGCCAATTGTTCCCCCGAGCAATAGCAGAAATGCAGTAGGTTCAAAAACACCACCAAAATAACTTAAAAATTCCATATACGTCCATTCCTCCATCTCAAATGCTAATTCGTGAAAATAAAAATGCAAACGTTTTCATTTTGTTTTTTTCAGTTTATATTTTTTTGTATGAAAAGAGTAAGATCCAGAAAAGGCGCGCCGGGCATTATTGAAGTTGCCAATCGGGCAGGCGTATCACCCGCAACAGTTTCCCGCTTTTATAATTCACCCGATATTGTAAAAGGTCCAACCCGGAATCGTATCGAAAAAGCCGCCGCTGACTTAGGGTATATTCGTGATCGTATGGCTGGAACGCTTCATCATGGCTTTTCAGGAACGTTTGGATTGATTGTCCCAACCATTGATAATGCAATCTTCGCAGAGCTTGTTGAGGCTTTCTCCGCAAGGCTACAAGAAAGAGACCGAACCATGCTTATAGCAGCGCATGGTTATGACCTTGCATTGGAAACGGCAATCGTTCGTTCGCTGCTAGAACGACGCATTGATGGTATCGCGCTTATCGGGTTTGACCATGAGGCTGTGCCGTTTAATATGTTGGAACAAAGAGATGTCCCGGTTATTTCCGTTTGGAATTATCACAAGGATTCTAAAATTCCTTGTATCGGTATGGATAACTATAAAGCCGGGCAATTGGTGGCGCAGCATCTTTTGGAGCTTGGCCATACTGACATTGCCTGCGTTTTTCCCGATACCGAAACCAATGACAGGGCGCGAGATCGTTTATCAGGCGCACTCGATACGCTTAAATCAAAAAAGATAAAAATACCGCCCAATCGAATACTCACCTGTGGGTATGACATCGGCGCTGCCAAAACTCTTGCCAAGTCTGTTTTGCAAAATGATCCGCCAAGTGCGTTCATCTGTTGTAACGATGTGATTGCACACGGGTTCATTTACGCATGTCAAAGTCTGGGCATTAAAGTCCCTCAAGATGTTTCCATTGTAGGCATTGGTGATTTTGGCGGTTCAGAACATTTGGAACCTGCGCTTACGACTGTTCGACTTCCTGCAAAGCGTATCGGGTTTCATGCAGCTGATACACTTCTTGAGATGAGTGATACTGGTCTGCCGCCAAAGCACTTTGCACAGGCAATTGATTTGGAATTTATAGAACGTGCGTCGACCAGAAAACTTTAACAGGCTTCGGAATTAAGGAAGCCTAGTCGCGTTTAGAACCTGACAATGATAAAAACTGCGAATAGCCTTGGTAAAAATAAATATGCCTATGAGGAAAGCATGACAACTGATACAATGACGCAATCGACGCTTAACATTCAAAAAGATGAAGCAAGCGGCAAGAAAAAACTCCCCTCCCACGTAAAATGCGCAATCATTGGTGGCGGCGTTGTTGGTTGTTCTATCCTTTTCCATTTAGCTAAATTTGGTTGGAAAGATACAATTCTGCTGGAGCGCAGCGAACTAACTTCTGGTTCGTCCTGGCATGCGGCGGGGCAAATCCATACGATTTCGTCAGACCCGAACATCTCTCGCCTGCAAAGTTATACGATTAATCTCTACCGCGAGATTGAAGAACTTTCAGGCCAAAACATCGGTCTCAACCTGACAGGCGGCTTCTATCTCGCATCCAATAAAACCTGGTATGACTATCTAAAGCGGGAACGCTCAAAGGCGCGTTATATGGGTCTTGAACAGGAGTTCATTTCACCTCAGGAAGTTGCAGAACGTCACCCGCTGATTGATCCAAAACATTTCTTGGCTGCACTTTGGGACGATCAAGACGGCGACCTTGATCCTTCTGGCACGACTTACGCCTTTGCCAAGGCGGCACGACATTATGGCGGACAATATTTCACCCATACGCCCGTAACATCGACAACCCAACGTCCTGATGGCCAATGGGAAGTAACGACAGACAGAGGGACTGTGATTGCAGAACACGTTGTAAACTGCGGAGGCTTATGGGCACGCGAAGTGGGGCAAATGGCAGGTCTTCGCCCGCCTGTGCAACCCATGGAGCATCATTATCTTTTGACAGAACGCATCGACGAGGTTGCCGAATTTGGCTCTCGTCTTCCATGCGGCATCGACTATGAAGCCAATGTTTATTTTCGCCAGGAACGTGACGGCATGTTGCTGGGTACCTATGAACCCATTGGCGTGCCATGGAAAGTGGAAGGTACGCCTTGGGACTTCGGCCATGAACTTCTAAATCCAAACCTTGAACATATCGCTGATCGTCTTGAACTTACTTTTGAGCGTGTACCAGCACTTGGTAATGCAGGTATTCGACAAGCCATCAATGGGCCATTTACGTTTGGCCCGGATGGTAACCCGATGATTGGCCCTGTACCAGGCATGCATAATTATTGGTGTGCGGTTGGTGTGATGGCAGGCTTCTGTCAGGGCGGAGGCGTGGGTCTTACCATGGCAGAATGGATGATTGATGGTGAACCATCGATCGATGTCTGGGCAATGGACGTTGCTCGCTTTGGCGATTGGGCAACGCCTGATTGGGGAACGGTAAAATCAACGGAAAATTATGAACGCCGTTTCGTGATGACCTTCCCGAATGAAACGCTTCCAAAAGGCCGCAAGCAACAGACAACAGCGCTTTATGATCGTCTGGTAGATAAGGGTGCTCTAATGGGTCAAGCCTTTGGGCTTGAACATGCGCTTTGGTTTGCAGATGGGCCAGATGATGCACATGAAGAACCTATGTTCGAACGCAACAGAAGCCATGACTATGTGGCAAAAGAAGTTGAAGCCGTTCGTAATGCGGTGGGTGGCATTGAAGTTGCAAACTTTGCCAAACATTCAATCAAGGGCAAGGGTGCCCGAGAATGGCTT
>CALAIO010000312.1 GCA_937923355.1 uncultured Rhizobiaceae group bacterium
AAAAGGCAATGAGAATTGTTTTAATCTTGTCTTAGAGATTAAGCCCGTTGCAATTTGCGGCGCTACTTTTTGAAAAGTTGTAGAACCGTATGTTTTTTAGATAAAAAATAATTAGGAAACTCTGCTTTTAACTTTGACCAGTATCGGCTTTATGCCCATGAGTTATACAATAACATAAAAATCACGAATTTTCAACCCGAACAGCTTTGTTGGCAATCTGAACCTTTGTAAATCTTAACAAATGGTTAACGTGTCGATTGGCATCACAGAATATTTATGGAATTTCGGTTTGTTTTTTGAGCCTAGTCGCCATCACCTGGCTCAGGTGAGAAGTATTTCTCAAATTTACCTTCTTCGCCATCGTATTTTTCTGCGTCTGCAGGTTGTTCTTTCTTGATGGTGATATTGGGCCATTTTTCGGCATATTCAGTATTCACCTGTAGCCATTTATCAAGGCCAGGTTCTGTATCCGGTTTAATAGCCTCAGCAGGACATTCCGGCTCACATACGCCGCAGTCGATGCACTCTTCCGGATGGATGACCAGCATGTTCTCGCCTTCATAAAAGCAATCAACAGGACATACTTCTACGCAGTCCATGTATTTACACTTGATGCAATTGTCATTGACGATATAGGTCATTCTTTACTCCGGTGCCTTTATACGGCTGTCAGTCAGATTTTACACATTTCGGATACAAGTTTTCTGTACGTCTTACAAGGCCATAAAGCACTACAAAACATCGCATGGTGAATTGAAAATTCTATTTTATAACTATTCAACGGAATTCCGTTTCATCGCCATGATTTGTTTGCGTTGATGTTTGGTTGGTCGACCTTCACTTTGAATGCGGGACATGCTTTCTCTGGTTTGTTCCTGCTTTTGTTTTTCAGGCTTTGGCGGTGACATGTCATTATAGAGTAGTTGTGCTTGACTAAACGGTCCGCGTCTATCTGCTATCCCAAGGATTTCGATAATTTTGATGTCGCGTTCTCGTGTGATGGTTAGAACATTACCAGCTGATACTTTGCGGCTTGGACTGCTTATCTTTTCACGATCAACCCGTATTTTGCCCGTTGCAACCTGCTTTTGAGCGATGCTTCGGGTTTTGAAAAAGCGTGCATGCCAGAGCCATTTATCAATACGCTGACTAAGGTTGCTCGATGTTTCTGCCGTCATATTTTACTTGAGATTGCCTTTAAGCGCTGCAAGGGCTGCAAATGGGCTGTCCGGATCGGCCTGTTTTTCAGGTTTCCTGGGTTTGTTATTTTTGTGTGCATCTGATCGGGCTGGTTTGTTGCCTTTGTTATTCTTCTTGCCGGAAAACTTTTTATTTGCATTTTGAGCGTTGGAGAACTTTTTGTTTGCACCGCCACCATAGCGCCAGATCAGGATTGTTTTTGGCTCGGCAGGTTCTTCAGAAGCAGTTTCGTCTTCGGCCTTAGCTTCAACTTCAACAGGTGCTGATTTTTCTTCAGTTGTTTCGGATGCGGTTTCTGCAGGTTTTATATCTGCTTCAAGGCGTTGTTCTTCCTTGTATCCAAGACCTTTTAGGATGGTTATCATATCCTCATGCGTTGCACCTAAAATGGAAAGCATGGCAGGCGTTACATAGAACGCGCGTCCATCGACAGCACCTTCCGGTTTTTCGTTGTCGCTGTCTTGTTTCCAACTCGTGGTTGGGCGAATGAGATCTGCTAAACGTTCCAGAATATCAATTCGAACCGCTTTTGCGCCTAGTATTTTAAAACCTGATAATCCGTAGAATTCTTTTTCAAAGCTTTCGTCAACGGGTGCCGAGGTTCGTCCCGCTGCTGAAAGACCAGGAATTTCTGTTAAACCAACAGCTTCCATTTTGTCATTTGCAATTGCCCATAACAGACAGATTAACTGACTTGCAGCGGGTTTAAGTAGAATAGGCACGAATACATGGTAAGCGCCGAAGCGTACGCCATTATGGCGCATAATACTGCGCATATCCTGATCAAGGTTTTTAAGATCTTCGGCAACTTCCTTGCGTGCCAAAATTCCCATATTCTCAACAAGTCTAAAGGCAATGCCGCGCGCGATACCATTGAGTTCCTGATTTGCTTCAAGGTCTGAAAGAGGTTTGAGCAATGTATTCACGTGGTTTGAGACCCAACGTTCCAGTCTGGCAACCGCTTTATCAAGCGCCGGGCCGGTTAACTGTTCGTCTGCTAGCATAATAACACGTGGCTTGAGCGGCGTGTCGCCTTTTGCAAGTTTGGCAACAGCTTCTCCCAGCCAGCGCATAGTACCGTCATTGCCCAAAACGATATCGCTGTTGGGGCTTGCGCCTAATCTGTCCGCGCGTTTTTCAATTTCTGCTGATAAGGCTTTGGTTGCAGCAGCGTTCAGCGCTTTTGCATCTTTGCCACCTTCGGATGTGTCTGCTACAAATCTGAACCCTTTTAGATGTCCAACAGCGTGGCCCTCCACACTAACGGAACCATTTTCACCAATTTCAGCTTCTAGCATTCTATTCTCTTTCAAGCGCTTCATTAAGATACTTGTCCTGCGGTCTACGAACCGTTTCGTCAAGGTCTCATGTAGTGCATCTGACAGTCTATCTTCGACTTCTCTGGTTTTTTCTCGCCATTCTGTGGCATTATCAAGCCAATCATCACGATTAGACAGATAAGTGCAAGTTCTAATGTTGGCAATTCGCGTGGAAAGTGCATCCAGTTCGCCGTTGGTATTATCGCTGCCAGCAACCTGATCTGCAAACCAGATTGGATTGATTTTACCGTCTCTGGCTACATCCATGTAGACTTGTGCCAGAATTTCTGCATGTGAAGCTGGAGAAATTTTACGGTAGTCTGGCGTTTTAACCACATCCCATAAAAGACGTACGCGCTCAGGTGTGTTTGTTAGGTCAATGATATCTGGGTCGTTTGATAGCCTGTCGAGTGCTACGATATCTGCATTGGGTGGCGCTTTCATGAGGCGGCGATGTTCGGCTGCTTTTTCAAGTGAAAATTTAAGCTCTGCGATGGAATTGTAATTCAAGTTGCGGTTGCGCCAGGTCAGGATTTTGGCGGGCGCAAAAGTGTGCGTTTCAAGTGCCTGAATAAGTTCTTCTTCAAACGGTTGCACACGGCTTGTCGTGCCAAAGGTTCCGTCTTTTGTATGGCGGCCAGCACGCCCTGCTACTTGAGCTAATTCAGAAGCGGTGAGCTTGCGAAATTGAAAGCCGTCGTATTTTGTATCTTGAGCAAACGCCACGTGGTTAACATCAAGATTAAGACCCATGCCAATCGCATCCGTTGCAATCAGGAAATCCACATCGCCATTTTGATAAAGTTCAACTTGCGCATTTCGGGTTCGCGGCGATAGGGAGCCTGTAACAACAGCAGCGCCACCGCGTTCGCGGCGTACAAGTTCTGCGATGGCATACACTTCGTCTGCTGAGAAAGCGACAATTGCGCTTCGGGTCGGCATGCGGGTTATTTTCTTGGAGCCTGCATACTCAAGAACTGACATGCGTGGGCGGGTCGTAATGCTGATGCGAGGTAGTAGATCTTGTAAGGCAGCGGCCATGGTATCGGCACCCAGCAACATGGTTTCATGTTTGCCGCGCAGGTTTAAGATGCGATCGGTAAAGAAATGCCCGCGCTCTAGGTCTGTAGCAAGTTGTACCTCATCAATCGCAACAAAATCTGCGTTGGTATATTCAGGCATGGCCTCTACCGTGCAGACCTGATATTTGGCGCCTTTTGGTGTGATGCGTTCTTCGCCTGTGACGAGCGAAACATTGGCAACGCCAACCTTGTCACAAAGCCTGCCATAAACTTCACGAGCGAGCAGACGCAAGGGTAAGCCAATAAGTCCGCTTTTATGCGCCACCATGCGCTCAATCGCCATATGGGTCTTGCCAGTATTGGTTGGGCCTAGAACAGCCGTTACGCCGTAGCCACTAGCATTGATGGTGTTGGAAGACATGGGAATTTACGCGCTGGAATTAGAGTTCGTTACCTTTTATCTAGCGCGTCTTGGATATTTTTGCCAGAAAAATTGAAGTTTAACTTGCAGTGCCGAAGTATTTTGGATTTGCAGTAAAACGACCGTATTTTGTACCGATTACAATTTTGATCGGTGTGAAAACACTGACGCCTTCCATGGGTGCCAGCCAGATTTCCATATTTTTGTTTTTGGCCATTTCTTTTGTATTGCGGTGGTCTTTTTTATGTCCGGCAATCGGTGTGTAGCGCATCTGGCATACATAAGCATTGCCGTTATAGCCTTGCGTGCTGATTTTCTTTGTGGATTTATAGCGCAGCTTGATGTCGTAGCGCGTTTCACCATCAAACACCGGGAAGACCTGATTGCAGACTTGTCTACCATCTCTAGCAGCTGCGCCCGACATGGGTATAACCAACGTACTGACGGGATCAATCACAGATGTCATGTGTTTCGCCTGAATTGGAATGTACTTGGGCGCGACACGGTTTTTCTTTTTATTGGCTTTGATTTTCACGTCGCTTACACGGTCATTCGCAAAAGAGAGTTTAACGCTTTCTTCCTTCTTTTTGCGTTCCTTGACTGAGGCCGAATGTGTTTTGGGTGCAAGCTGGTTTTTGATCATCGCACCCGCGCTGTTAAATTTACCTTTGGTTGGTGCTAGCCACTCGATCAGGCCTGTTGTATATCCGCTTCCATCCAGTGAATAGGAATTCTCATCGAATTTGATGTTGAATTTCGCGACACCTACTTCAACGCTGCCAAATTTAACTGAAAAGCGTGTTTCGTGATTTTTTGGTTCTGCGGATGCCAAGGTGCTGGCTGACATCAATATTGCCAGGCTCGTTGTTGCCAGTTTAAATGTCTTTAAAACAGCCATTTTCAGTTCCCCAAATTACATCGTGTTACTTAACACATATATCTGTTAACCTGAATAGTGTCTGAATAGGGCAAAATTGGGTGAGGCAGTCCATTTTTGCTTGACGTTTGGTAGCGTTCCCCCTATGAACTGCACAACCTTCCTTAAGCTGTGGGTATTTTGTGTTTTTGCGATTAGCAAAGCAAATATCCAATATGTGTTTCAGGAATTAGAAAAGAATTTGAAAAATCAGGATAAATCCTATGTCCAGACGTTGTGAATTAACCGGTAAAGGCGTGATGAGCGGCAATAATGTCAGCCACGCTAATAACAAGAACCGCCGCAAGTTTTTGCCAAATCTTGTTGACGTGACACTTATGAGTGA
>CALAIO010000313.1 GCA_937923355.1 uncultured Rhizobiaceae group bacterium
TGTTTGGGTTACAAACCCAAGTGCATCAACATTTTCAGGTTGATAGTTTTCAGCTTGCGCAACATCTTCTATCAAGGTCATCTCATGCGGCTCTACCTGCCCCATAGTGCCAATCACTTCAGGGTGTCCAGCATGGCCAATCAACAATACATGTCGGCCCTGTCTGATATGCCGGATGGCTTGTTTGTGAACCTTGGAGACAAGCGGGCACGTTGCATCCAAATAGAGCAGGTTTAAACTCTCAGCATTTTTCGGAACAGAACGAGGAACACCATGCGCTGAAAATATAACAGGCTGTTTGGTTTGCGGGATTTCATCCAGTTCTTTGACGAATATTGCACCCTGTTGTTCTAGTCCTTCCACCACGTAGCGGTTGTGAACAATCTCGTGACGAACATAAACAGGCGCACCATATTTTTTAAGCGCCAGAACCACCATCTGAATGGCTCTGTCCACACCTGCACAAAAGCCTCTTGGGCCGCAAAGTCTTAATTCCAGTTTTTGTTTTGTATCAGTCATTTTATCTCAATTATTGTTTTGACGGCGCGAGTATAGAAAATATCCCCCAACGCCAACTAAAGCGAGTGCCAAACCATACCATGTTACAGCATATTGCAAATGGCTATTTGAAAAAGCAATAATGGTTGTCCCACCTTTTGGAAAACCACCTTGAACCGGTGCATCATTTGCATCAACGAAGAGCGGGACGAACTCACGCCCCTCACCCTTGCCCATTAAATCGATGAAGACGTCATAATCACGCCAATAGAGTTCTCTTTTTTCAGGATCATTCTCAGGAAACCAGCCATTTGGTTTTTCTGTTTCTGGAACACGAACCAATCCCGCCAATTGCTGTTTACCTGTGACTTGACCTTCTGCACGTTTTTCTGATTCCTGCATATCATAGGGAACGAAGCCTCGATTGACGATTAGGTATTTTCCATTATCCAGCAGCATAGGCGTATGGACATTCCATCCTGAGCGACCTTTAATGCTTGTTGTGAAGAAATAAACTTCCTTTGAATGGTCATAGACCCCTTGTGTGGTGACGGGACTGTATGGCCAGTTTTCCTTATCTGTTTGGCTTTGAAGAAATGCGTCTAGCGCAACAGGCGGTTGAGCTGTGCGTTTTTCAACTTCAGCAATCAGAGCTTCTTTCCAGAACAAGCGTTTTACCTGCCAGGTGCCTAATGCGCATAGAACGGCGATGCCAATAATCATGGAGGTAATAATGGCAATGGTTGAAAATCTCATCTTACGTATCCGAATTATCCAGTGAACCCTGCTCTGCTTTTGTTTTATACTGTAGTGCAATCATAATGCCTTTGGAAAATTGCAATCCCCAAATCGACAGTATGATAATCATCGGTATCCATAAAATCATATGTACCCATATTGGCGGCGCATAAGAGCTTTGTAGAGCCATTGCCATGGCAGTTATCAGGAAGCCTATAATCAAGATAACGAAGACCGCAGGACCATCCCCTGAATCTATAAATTCATAATTGAGACGGCAATTCATACACGCGTTTGCGGGCTTTAGAATACTGATAAAAAGCTTGCCTTCACCACATCGCGGGCAACACCCCCTAAGCCCCACTTGCATTGGAGTAGGTTCTAAATAAACTGCCTTGTCTTCAATTTTTTCAGTACGAGCCATGGTGCTTCTTATAAACGAAAAAGGCGGCCAATGTGACCGCCTTTTAAGGAATTATTATGCAGTTGATTAGTGTGCTGCGATTGTAGCGCCTGCACTTGCCCAAACATAAATTGCGCAGAACAAGAACAACCATACAACATCAACGAAGTGCCAGTACCAGGCAGCAGCTTCAAAACCAAAATGTTTCTCTGGTCTAAAGTGTCCTGCCATTGCACGGAACAAACATACCGCTAGGAAGATTGTTCCTACCAATACGTGGAAACCGTGGAAGCCTGTCGCCATGAAAAATGTAGCGCCATAGATTGATTCTGAGAATGTAAATGGTGCGTGCTGATATTCATAAGCTTGAACATAGCTAAAGAAAATACCCAATGCGACCGTGATGAAAAGCATCCACTTAAGCGTTTTGCGGTCGTTTTCAATCAAGGCGTGGTGTGCCCAAGTTACCGTTGTTCCAGATAGAAGCAGGATAACCGTGTTAAACAATGGCAGATGCCAAGGATCAAGCACTTCAATTCCTTGTGGAGGCCAGATACCGCCCGTGTGTTCTACACGTGCATATTGTGCAACTTCACCAGGGAAAAGGCTTGCATCGAAAAATGCCCAAAACCATGCAACAAAGAACATCACTTCTGAAGCGATGAACAACAACATACCGTAGCGAAGGTGTAGAGAAACCACTTTCGTGTGGTGACCTTGATGGCTTTCCTTAACAGTGTCTGCCCACCATGCGTACATGGTATAAAGAATAAGCGCGATGCCTACATAGAAAATCCACGGACCAGCAGCTGCCAAGTTAGCACCTGCAACGACGAATTCGCCTTCTGCAAGAGAGCGCATCCATGCAATAGCGCCAATTGCAGTTATCAAGCCGCCAATTGAGCCAATGAGTGGCCATGGGCTAGGATCGATGATGTGATAATCGTGGTTTACGTTATGACCGTCAGCCATTTTATGCTCCTGAATTCGAATCCGTTATACGGACTTTTCTTGGTTATATCTTCTCATTATTGGTTTGAATAGACGCTTCTTCAGCTTTTATTTCAGCTTCAATAGCTCTTTCAAGATTTAGTTCTTCCAACGCTTCTTCCGGTGAAGTTTCACTCTCGTAAAAAGTGTATGAAAGGGTAATAGTATTAAGTGCCTTCATTGCCTTTTCCTGATCCATTTCTGGATCAATATAAAAGGTAACCGGCATATTTAGTGTGCCACCTGGTTCGATGTATGTATCGGTAAAACAGAAACATTCGATCTTGTGGAAAAAGACGCCTGCTGCTTGTGGCGTTACGTTAAAAGACGCCATCCCGACAATAGGTTTGTCAGACAGGTTTTTGGCTACATAATTGATGATCATCTGTTCACCCATTTTAAGGGTAACCTGACGTTCTTCCGGAGCGAAATCCCAATTTAGAACTGACGCGGTATTGGCATCAAAACGCACGTTTATATCACGGTCAATCACACCAACGCCCGCAGCTGCTTCTGCATCAACCTGCTGGGTGGTACCACCATAACCGGTGACCTGACAGAACAGTTCATACAAAGGCACTGACGCATAGGCCAAACCGCCCATGCCCAAAACCATTCCCACGCACATAGCAACAACACGAGAATTGTTTCTCTCGGCATTGTTGTTTTGATTTGTGATGTTTGGTTCAACCATTGTCATTGATAAAACTTATGCTCCACTCGTTGCAATTACAGATGCCATTTTGGCCATAGTGCCAAAGAACATCACAAGAATAAAAGCAATCAGACAAAATGCGATTGCGTAATTTCTTGATCTGCGCGATTTCTTTTGCGCTGTATCAAGTTCAACCGTCTCTTTTGTAAATTCTGCATCAGCCATCTTTAAACAACCTTTGCGATAATCGCATCGATGCCGAGCGCACCAAAGAGAGCGAAGAGATAGAAAATGGAATAGCCGAATAGTTTTTTCTCATGCGCATATTTGTTTTCGGCATTGCCATGCGCCCAAACTTTATAAGCCAGCCATGCGAAGCGCACATTTAACACAAGCGCGATGACGCCGTAGTAAATCGATGCAAAACCCATCAGCGCAGGTAATACGCCTGAAATTGCCAGTGGGATGGAATAAGCGAAAATCTGGTTTCTGGTAGATTTTTCACCCTTCACATTTGGCATCATCGGAACGCCTGCATTGTCATAGTCCTGCAAGCGCCATAAGGCCAAAGCCCAAAAATGCGGCGGTGTCCAAAGGAATATGATTGCAAAAAGAACAACGCTTTCAACTGTCACGCTACCCGTGACACATGCCCAACCGATCATCGGAGGGAAAGCGCCTGCTGCACCACCAATAACAATGTTCTGCGGTGTAGAGCGCTTAAGCCACATTGTGTAAATGACGGCATAAAAGAAAATCGTAAAGCCAAGCAAAAATGCGGCAAGCCAGTTGACCAAAAGACCAAGCACGGCAACTGAAAATACGGATAAAACCATGCCGAAGGAAAAAGCTTCATTAGCCTCGACACGGCCATCAGGAATTGGGCGTTTGGCAGTGCGATCCATGACCGCATCAATATCCGCGTCATACCACATGTTAAGCGCACCAGAAGCACCAGCACCGATTGAGATACAAAGAATTGAGATAAAACCCAGGAACGGATTAATGCCACCTGGAGCCATTAACATGCCGATGATGGCGGTAAAGATGACCAGATACATGACGCGAGGTTTTAGCAGACGATAGAAATCAGCAGGCATTGCAGATGTAATGCCAGATGTCTGATTATCTCTTGGTGCTGTTTCGACGCTCATTTACGCTTACCCTTACAAGATGCAAGCCGCCGAATTTATCAGCGGCTTACGTATTGTTTATTTTACCTTTGGAAGAATTTCCCACTGGTGGAATGGCGGCGGTGAAGGAAGCTGCCACTCTAGTGTTGTTGCACCATCACCCCATGGGTTGTCGCCCGCAACACGCTTCTTACCAAATGCTTCGAATACCAGGTATAGGAAGATCAAGACTGAGAAGGCTGACAGGTAAGAACCGATGGATGATACATAGTTCCAATAAACGAAAGCATCCGGGTAATCGACATAACGACGTGGCATGCCTTGTAACCCTAAGAAGTGCTGAGGGAAGAATGTAACGTTCACGCCTACGAAGAACACCCAGAAGTGTGTTTTTGCAAGGAATGAATTATACATGTAGCCAGTCATTTTAGGGAACCAGTAGTACCAACCCGCGAAGATTGAGAATACAGCACCCATTGAAAGCACGTAATGGAAGTGAGCAACAACGTAGTATGTATCGTGGAATGAACGGTCAAGACCAGCGTTAGCAAGCTGTACGCCTGTTACACCGCCAAGTGTGAAGAGGAAGATGAAGCCAATCGCCCACAACATTGGTGTGCGGAAGGTAATAGAACCGCCCCACATGGTTGCAATCCATGAGAAGATTTTCACGCCAGTTGGAACCGCAATAACCATGGTTGCAAATACGAAGTAGCGTTGCGTATCAAGTGACAGACCCACTGTGTACATGTGGTGAGCCCAAACGATAAAGCCAACGGCACCAATCGCGATCATCGCAAGCGCCATGCCCATGTAACCAAAGATTGGCTTGCGTGAGAATGTTGAAACGATGTGCGAAACGATACCAAAACCTGGCAAGATTAGAATGTAAACTTCAGGGTGACCGAAGAACCAGAACAAGTGCTGGAACAAGATTGGATCACCACCACCAGCAGGATCAAAGAAGGTCGTACCAAAGTTACGGTCTGTCAGTAGCATTGTAATCGCGCCAGCTAGCACAGGAAGTGATAGAAGAAGCAGGAATGCAGTAATTAGAACTGACCATGCAAACAATGGCATTTTGAACAATGTCATGCCTGGAGCACGCATGTTGAAAATGGTTGTGATGAAGTTAATCGCACCAAGGATAGATGAAGCGCCCGCAATGTGAAGACCAAGAATAGCCAAATCCATAGCTGGACCAGGTTGACCAGCGAGTGATGAAAGCGGAGGATAAATAGTCCAACCGCCACCAACGCCATTAGCGCCTGGAGGACCTTCAACAAACATTGAAAGAACAAGCAAGATAAGTGCTGGCGGTAATAGCCAGAACGAAATGTTGTTCATGCGCGGGAAAGCCATGTCTGGTGCACCAATCATGATTGGAACCATCCAGTTGGCAAAACCACCAATTAGCGCTGGCATCACCATGAAGAAGATCATGATAAGACCGTGCGCAGTCGTGAACACATTATATGTATGCGGATCACTAAAGTATTGCATACCTGGCTCTGCCAGCTCGGCACGCATGGCGATTGAAAGAAAACCGCCTAAAATGCCAGAAAAGATAGCAAACAATAGGTAAAGTGTACCAATGTCTTTGTGGTTAGTTGAATAGAACCAACGCTTAAAGAAAGCCGGTTTGTGGTCGTGCGCATCGTGTGTTGCTGCATATGCCATGATTATATCTCCTGAATCCCTTAGTGCTGTTATTGTGCGCTTTGTGCGTTTTCAGCGAGTTTAATATTTTTCTGCGCTTCAATAGAAGCAATCAGATTTTTGTTTGCATTATCAAGACTTGAAGTTGCCTCGAATTGCCATGATTCAAATTGTTCCTTGGATACCACGCGAATAGCAATTGGCATGTAAGCATGAAACTTACCGCAAAGCTCCGAACACTGGCCGTAATAAAGGCCTTCTTCGTTGGCCTTGAACCAGGTTTCGTTCGTACGACCCGGGATAGCGTCCATCTTCAAGCCGAAAGCTGGCATTGCAAAGTTATGAATAACGCCGTCTGGCTCTGATGTTACAAGAACACGGATCATTTCGTTAACAGGAACAACGAGCTCATTATCAACTGTAAGAAGGCGTGGGTACTCAGACAGGTCTGTTTTACCAAGCTCTTCACGTGTTGCCTTGATCGCAGCTTCCGCATCTGCATAAGCTTCAGGATCTTTTTGTGTAACAGCATGTGCTGCTTGTTCAATTAGATAAGAGTCTACAGAAATTTCACTCTCGTCTTGATACTCATAATTCCAAGCCCAAGAAACTGCCGTTGCTTTGATTGTCAATTTTGGCTCTTCGCCTGAATCAAACTGGTTATCCAGAAGTTCAAATGATGGCACTGCAATTGCGATTAGTACAACGATTGGAACTACAGTCCATACAACTTCAATGAAAGTGTTGTGACTGGTCTTTGAAGGATTTGGGTTTGCTTTCGCATTGAATTTCACCATAACGATCAAAAGTAGAACCATTACAAAAAGTGTAATCGGTACGATGAACCATAACGTATAGGCATCAAACCATTCGATGCTGGCCATCATGTCTGAGCCTGCTGGCTGGTGCCACAAGCCTTTATCAACAGGCTGCGCTGCAAAAGTAGCAACTGCTGACGCTATTAAAATTCCAAATCCTGCTATGACAGAAGCTATCGCTCTCATCATTAATTCTCCTGTATGGGTCGTGTAGACTTTTGGGAAGTTCCCCTAATTTATGCCTTTGACCACGCCATTGATCATTTCACAATATGTTTTTGCGATTTATCTATGAAAATTTGCGCTTTGAAGCTTATTTTTCACAGCAAACTGCTCTCAGGCCATTAAAACCATATGAGTTTGCCAATCGCAAATAAAATGCAGACTTATTTATGCGGCATATTTGCACGTGTAAACTTATTGAGAGTTATGTGATTTTCTCCTTTGAAGCGAGTTTGCAAGCGTAAATCTGCCACAGTTTCACGATTTATAACCAATAATCACACAGAGTATGCTTGCTGGTTGGTTTTGGTTAACATTTAGCAGTAATAAATACTAAGTAAGACAACTGATTCGGAAACAACCATGCGCGTATTTCAAAAATCTTTAATTCTTATGACAATGATTGCAGGCCTATCTGCCTTATCAACCAATGCAAGTTTTGCTCAAGGTGCTGTTAAATCCTCTCATGGCGCATGGTCGATGGTTTGTGAAACACCACCAGGTGCTGCAAGTGAACAATGTGCGCTCATGCAAAACGTTGTTGCGCAAGACCGTTCAGAAGTCGGTCTTTCCGTTGTTATTTTAAGAACAGCCGATGGCAAATCAGAAATCATGCGTGTTTTGGCACCGCTTGGCGTACTTCTGCCGAATGGTCTTGGCCTAAATGTTGACGGCAAGGATATTGGGCGCGCTTATTTTGTGCGCTGTTTCCAAGATGGTTGTTATGCAGAGGTCATTCTTGAAGGGCAACTGCTTGAAGACTTGAAAAAAGGAACGACTGCAACCTTTATCGTTTTCCAAACGCCAGAAGAAGGCATCGGTATTCCGGTCGATCTATCAGGCTTTTCTGACGGATACTCAAAAATTCCATAATCATCGAACAGATGTTTACTTGATCATCGAACAGATGTTTACTTGGTTTTTGAACCAAAAGTGTTATCTGATGTTAAAGTGATTTTACTGGAGCATCTTAATGACCACTCTTCTTGAACAATTTGATATTGAGCAAAGCCAAATCGAAAAAATGTTAGCCGATTCCATTGGCAAGGCAGAAGATGGCGAGCTTTTTGTTGAATATTGCGAAAGCGAAGGGCTGGTCTTTGACAATGGCAAGTTAAAAACCGGTACGTTTGATACACGCCAGGGTTTTGGTCTTCGCGCGGTTAGCGGCGAACTCTCTGCTTATTCTCATTCAGGCGACATGTCTCAGGCTGGTCTTATACGCGCATGTGATGCCGTCCGATCAGTTCAATCAGGAAAAGGTGGCTCTTATGCTAGCGGACCACGCGGCACAAACCGCAAACTCTATTCAGAAGAAAATCCAATTCTCGCACCAACCT
>CALAIO010000314.1 GCA_937923355.1 uncultured Rhizobiaceae group bacterium
AAAGAATGTTGGTGTTGAATTAACCCCATAATCATCGGCCGCTTTTTTCTGTATTGATAATACATTGTCGAGAAGTTCTTGGTTTTTCAAGCATGCGTTGAAGGACTCCTGTGTAAAACCAGCAAGTTTTGAGATTTTGAACAGTTCATCAACCACTTTGCCGCGCGACCAGGTTGCCTGCTTGTCATAGAGGATATCAATCATGGAAAAATATTTATCGCCAGAGCATTCAGCCAGCATAGTTGCTGCGGCGGCTGCCGGATCAAATGGGAAGCCTCTGAAGTAGAGTTTCGCCTTACCCGTATCAATATATTTTTCCTTGATGGTTGGGTACACATCCTTGTGGAACGCACGACAATGCGGGCATGTCATGGAAGCATATTCAATGATTGTAACTGGCGCATTCTCATCGCCTACAATACGCTCACCCAGCGGCCCTGCATCCATCAAAGTTGATAGGTCTTCTGCATGCGCATAGTTGCTGCCGATTGCAGGAAGTCCAGACAAAGCGCCTGCTGCAGTGACACCTGTTGCGGCAAAAACCGGCAAAGCTTGACGACGTGTTATTTTCATTTTCAACTCCAGTATTGATTTGCACCTTATCTAGCACATTAAGATGAACATAGCATGATAATCTCGTTCATATAATGTCGCAGTTTACCAGTTCGAATAAAATCTATGTTATCTCTTACCATGCTTTGACAAGACCCCTCGCCCCAGTTTGGCCAGCGTTTCCTTTAATACTGGATCATCAATTTCATCCAAAATTGTAGCCAGCCGCTTTTCGTCCATATCTGTTACAGATTGCAGGTCTTTTGGCTTTTTCTTCTCTACAGATACGACAGCTTTTTGAACAATTTTAATTCGGTCGATGGCTTCAAAGCCAAAGAAAACATTGATGCGCTCTAGGATCGCTGCTTGCTCATGTTGAAAAAACAAGGCTGCGGAGTTTTCGCAGGCAACAACCAGAACTGCCGGTTTAAATGGATCATCTTCGTGCGCACGCCTTGGCCAATTGATTTTTTCAGGGCGGGTTGTTTTGCTAAATTCCTCGCCCGCAATTTCTGGCCAGGCATTTATCAAGTCCAGCGTCATGCCAGCACGCCTTGCGATAACTGGCTCGAGAACCTTTCCGACAATCTCGGATACGGAACGCGGGCCGAAGCTCTTTCCACGCTTTTTTGTGCTCTTTACGATTGGTTTTTCCGACATAACTTGATTTTTACACTTAATCGCGTTCCTTGAACTTATGAATAGCACTGAAGTTTCAAAACAAAAAGAGATACCCGCTTTCGCCCACCGGCTTCTTGAGTGGTATGACGTACATGCGCGTGAAATGCCCTGGCGTGTTCCACCACATGATCATGTGCAAGGCGTGCGAGCAAATCCCTACCGTGTTTGGTTATCAGAAGTAATGTTGCAGCAAACACAGGTGGCGACAGTAAAAGAATATTTTCTCAAATTCATCAATAAATGGCCGACGGTTTTTGATTTGGCAAAAAGCGACCAAGAAGATGTTTTAAAAGCCTGGGCTGGTCTTGGGTATTATTCACGCGCCAGAAACCTGAAAAAATGCGCTGACGTCGTTGTTGCAGATCATCAGGGAAAATTCCCGCAAACATTTGATGAACTGAAGAAACTTCCGGGAATTGGTGACTACACAGCTTCTGCCATTGCATCCATTGCCTTTGATCAGCCGGTTGCGGTTTTGGATGGCAATGTAGAGCGTGTTATGGCAAGGCACAAATGTATTAAAACCGCTTTTCCAGAAGCAAAGGCTGATACGAAAGTTATGTTGGCTAAAATTTTGGATAGAGACCGGCCAGGAGAATTTGCCCAGGCAACGATGGATTTGGGTGCCACTATTTGTACGCCCAAGAAACCTGCTTGTAGCCTATGTCCAATAAATGTTGATTGTCTTGGTTTTAAAAACGGCAATGCAGAGCTATTTCCCTATAAGAAACCGAAAGCGTTGAAGCCCACGCGACAAGGGGCTGCTTTTGTTATTTTAAATGATAATAATGAAATATTCTTGTGTAAGAGGCTCGAAACTGGACTTCTGGCAGGCATGACTCAAATTCCTACCAACAATTGGAATTCAAATCAGGATGGCGCCATTGACACAACAGATGCTCCTTTTGAGGCTGATTGGGAAAATGCTGGCATTGCCAAACATACATTCACACATTTTCATTTGGAACTTACTGTCTGGAGAACAAAATTCACAACAATCAAAACCATGTCCGGGTGGTGGTGCAAGACTGCAAAACTGGAAGAGGAAGCACTGCCAAATCTCATGAGAAAAGCAATTGATGTAGGATTAGGCAGCTAGGCTCAGGACCTAGCTTACTGCAGCAAATCAACATCACCTTGAGTAACGACATAAGTAGCTGTAAAACGCACAGTGTCGCCAGGAGCAAGCGTGTCCCAAATGCCATCAACGGCAGAATCATTTGAGTTTCCTATGGGCGCTACATCATTTTGTAGTACTTCAGAGCCAGGTACAGGCGCGGCACCATTTCCGTTATGGCTGTCAGAGAGGTCAATATTACTAATCGTAACATCGCCTGTATTGGTTACATCATATGTGTAAGTAACGGTTTGGCCTACACTTACATTGGTGTTCAAATCAGCAATTTTTGTAACTGTAATATCAGGGTTAGCTACCGGTGTTGGATCAGGCGCGGGGAAACTAGGGCAAGTAAAGCCTAGGGAAGTCAATCGGCCATTAGCGCCACCGCCAGCTGGTGCACCTGCCTGTAAAGCCCCTACCCTGAATTCAAAACCACTAACGTTGTTATAAAGGACTGCAACAATGTTTTCTAATGCTGTTGGATCAATACTGGGTGCAAATTGAGTCGTTCTGGACTCAAAACGAATACGATCACCTGCTGAAGGTCCGGAACCATTAACGTCAAGCTCTGTTGGGGTATTAAGTACGAAGGTATTAAGTGTTGTTTCGTATTCTACATACTCACGTAGGTTTCCCGGGTTCCCATTTGCAGGATCACCATTACCATCCACATCAATCGAGTTAACCGCGACGTCTAAAAAGACAGGTGTTGTAGTGCCTGCTTGAACAAATTCAATTCTAAAATCAACGCCACTGTCTACATTCACTGCAGCATTTAAATCGGGTTGAAAGTTGCCAGGATTAATTATGTTATTGTCTATTGCATCAAGCGATGCACCATTCGCAAAATTTATTATCTCAATAATACCATCGGTTGATCCGTCACCGACTATATCGCTAAACCTATACCTTGCACCAACTTGCAAATTTGTACCAGATATCAAAGTTGGATTGGCGAAAGTTAATGCTGTTGTTGGTTGTCCAAAACAGGCGGAAGTATTTTGAGCATGCGCAGTGTTTAAAAAAGACACATTCAAATTGCTATCTAAAACAGCTATTATACTGCTAAAAATCAAAGCGCTTTTAAATAAGCTAAACTTGTTTTTTTTAACACCCTGCATGTTAAAAATCCACACGAATCACCGCCAACAAGTTAATGTATACACCAAGAACATGCAGTCTCGTCAAATTGGCGATATCTTACCCACAGACTTCAATGGAAGTTTTAATTCATGCACCTGCTGCCATGACTTCAGAACGGTAAACTTTGCGAATTTCATCAATTTGCACAAGCTTTTTACCTTCTAGCGTATGCCAGAAAGTCCAGCCATTGCAGGCGTCCAGGCCTTGCACTTTTGCGCCCATTTTATGGATTGAAGCCGTTTCGCCTTCATGTTCTAACGATCCATCAATGCGCACTTTTGCTTTCCAGCGTTTCTTCGTATCGGTCAAGACTGTGCCCGGCTTCAGAAGGCCAGACTCAAGCAAAGCACCAAAAGCAACTCTTGGCTCTGCCCGTTTTCCTGTTGTAACCACCAGTTGAGGTGATTTTACAACTTCGACAGCATCAATACGTTTGATTGCGGCCTCGATATATTTGTCTTCGCGGTCGATACCAACAAAATTACGTCCCAAGCGCTTTGCAACTGCGCCTGTTGTTCCCGAACCAAAGAATGGGTCGAGGATAACATCACCTGGCTTTGAAGAAGACATAATAACACGATGCAATAATGCTTCCGGCTTTTGCGTTGGATGAACTTTATCACCATTTTCATCTTTAAGACGTTCCCCACCGTTACAAATCGGGAAAAGCCAATCAGAGCGCATTTGCACTTCGTCATTCGCCATTTTCATAGCGTCATAATTGAACGTGTATTTCTTAGCCTCTTGCGTAGGAGAAGCCCAAATCATGGTCTCATGTGCATTGGTAAAGCGGCGACCACGGAAATTTGGCATCGGATTTGATTTACGCCAAATTACATCGTTCAATATCCAGAAACCCATGTCCTGCAAGGTCGTGCCAACACGGAAAATGTTATGATAAGAGCCAATAACCCAGATTGTGCCTTCTGGCTTTAATACTCTGCGCGCTGCCAAGAGCCAGGCACGCGTGAAAGCATCATAAGCTTCAAAGGTTGCAAACTGGTCCCAATGATCATCTACCGCATCCACCTTGGATTGATCTGGACGATGAAGGTCACCATCAAGCTGTAGATTGTATGGCGGGTCAGCGAAAATCACATCTACCGAGTTTTCCGGAAGCTTCTCAAGAGCTGCAACGCAGTCACCTTTGATAATGGAATTTAACCAGGATGGATTTTTAGATGGAGCAGATTTTAAATCTGCAAGCTTAACAACGCTCATAATTACGACCCTACGCAAAACAAAATGGGACTTCGACTGGTTCTTATAGTTACCGAATAGGGTAAATAATGTTCTAACGATTCGAATAAAGATTTAATGGAAAGTTATATGAGCGAAATTCAGCTGGTCATTTTTGATTGTGATGGGGTTTTATTGGACTCTGAAATTGTAGCTGCGGCAGCGGAACTGGAAATCTATTCAGAATATGGCGTCAATATAGAACCACAAGAATTTTGCGAACGTTTTGCTGGCATGGATTCTCATGGCGTGAAGGCTGGAATTGAACAAGAATTAGAACGCGAGTTACCAGATAAAGTCATCGCAGAAACACGCGCAGTGGTGAACGAAAAGGTCATTAATGAAGCAAGGTTAATCAAGGATGCAGATACCGTATTGGATATGCTGGATCAGGCAAGATGCGTTTGCTCCAACGCGCCACCTGAGAGATTGAAAAAAGCTCTTGGCAGAGTTGGTCTGTATGACAAATTTCGCCCCTATATCTTTTCTGCACAGGATAGCGATCCACCCGCTTTCAAGCCAAAGCCGGATATAATTTTACGCGCCATCAAAGAATTTGAACTGAAACCTGAGGAAGCAATCGTGGTTGAAGACAGCGTGCATGGCATTACTGCTGCAAAGCGGGCTGGCACTAGGGTAATTGGATTTACCGGTGCATCGCATACTTATTCAACGCATGCAGATGAATTAATTGATGCTGGTGCAGAGACCGTGATTAGCAGATTATCGCAATTGCCGGCCGTTATAGAAGCATTCTCGGGATGGAATGGGATGGACTAAGCAATATTTCTTAGCTTGGTGGCCCTTCATCAAAACCTACAAAGACAACCAGATTAGGCCTTTCTGGCACAGTAATATTGATGTTTCCATCTACAAAACTGAAAAACGCGTTTGATTTTCCTTCCGGTATAGTCACTGGAACCTGATGCAGTTGAGAGTAGACAACTTCATCAGCTGTACTCGTAATAGCAACACGCACAGGCACGTTTAGAGTTCCTGTAAGGCCTGTTGGGCCATTGATAACACGGCCTTTAATACCAACCCGCATATTCAAATTACTTGGCGAATAATTACATTCACGCGCAACATCTGTAATTGTAGATTGAAATTGCAGAGCATTCAATGCACCTGGGTCATCTTTCGTGACGCCGCCTTCAAAAGTGCGGTAGGTCTCTGTTCCTGCGCGAATGATGGTTCGTGGACAAAAGGCTCTTAGATCATTAGATTTATTATCAGGCTGTGTTTCTGCCACTTGCTGCTGATCTGTTACACCCAACGTATCTTCTGTCTGATTTTGGGTTGCAGAATTACACGCTGCCAAAGTCAGAGCTAATGTAGTCAAACCCAAGACTTTCAACACTTTTTTATTTTCCCAGTCCATTTTCATTATACAAACTCATCAAATGATTGCCCTAAGGCTTACTTACTTATTGCCAGTAGCTCTTATAAGGGGCTAAAAGACGGCAATCAAATATTCCTGTGTGAAAAAAACAAGAAAATCAAGGTTGGACTTAAATTGAAATATGTAAGTACACGCGGCGAAGCGCCAAAACTGGGCTTTCAAGATGCGCTTTTGGCAGGATTAGCCCGTGATGGCGGGCTTTATATCCCAGAAACATGGCCTACACTAAGCCAAGACGAAATTCGTTCGATGGCAGGACAACCTTACGCGCAAACCGCTAAAAAGGTTTTAGCCCCCTTTGTTGAGGGTGAAATTCCAACAGAAGCATTCCATAAAATGGTGGATGAAGCTTACGCAAGTTTTCACCATCCCGCCGTTGCTCCGCTTGTACAGATTGATGACAATCACTGGGTCATGGAACTGTTTCATGGCCCAACACTGGCGTTTAAAGATGTTGCCATGCAATTACTTGCCAGATTGATGGATTATGTCCTTGCTGAAAGAGGCCAAAAAGCAACCATTGTAGGCGCCACATCAGGTGATACAGGTGGTGCAGCAATTGAAGCCTTTCGAGGTCGTGAAAATACGGATATTTTCATTCTGTTCCCAAAGGGAAAAGTCTCGCCTGTTCAACAAAGGCAGATGACCACTGTTTCGGATGCAAATGTGCATTGCCTTGCGATTGAAGGGGATTTTGATGATTGTCAGGCCTTGGTCAAAGACATGTTTAATGATCTGGAATTTCGCGACCAACTACAATTGTCTGGCGTAAACTCAATTAACTGGGGACGCATCATGGCGCAGGTGGTTTATTACTTCACCAGTGCCACAGCCCTTGGCGCACCAGATAGGGAAATCTCCTTTACGGTACCGACAGGTAATTTTGGGGATATTTTTGCAGGTTATGTTGCCAAACGCATGGGATTGCCCATCAAGGATTTGGTGATAGCAACCAATCAAAATGATATTCTTGCGCGTACATTAGCGACTTCTCGCTATGAAACAGCGGGCACCTCAGCTTCAATTTCACCATCGATGGATATTCAGGTTTCCTCAAATTTTGAACGCCTTTTGTTTGATGCCTCAAATCGTGATGCAAGCGTTATTCGAAACCAGATGGCGAGTTTGAAACAGTCCGGCTCGTTCGATGTTTCTGCTGAAACGATGAAGAATATTTCAGCAGAGTTTTTTGCAGGCGCCTGCAACGAGAGTGAGACTTCCAAAACAATCAGCAAGAGCCTTCAAGAATGTTCTTATCTGGTAGATCCACATACCGCTGTCGGTCTTCAAGTTGCAGAAAAATATCTATCGCCAGATACGCCTATGGTAACATTGGCTACGGCACATCCTGCTAAATTCCCGGATGCGGTAAAAGCAGCATGCGGTGTGTATCCAGACTTGCCTGCGCGCATGGGTGACATGATGGAGCGTGAAGAACATATGTCTGTGCTGCCAAATGACATTGCCAAACTGGAAGCCTTTATAGAAGAACACTCACGGGCGGCAAAGATCAGCTAAATGTGTTCGTGACATTTAATGTACAGGGTAATATGTTACTTCAATGACCGTAAATATCTCAAAACTTGAAAATGGCCTAACCGTTGTAACAGACTCCATGCCACACTTGGAAAGTGCTGCTCTTGGTGTTTGGATTAAATCCGGTTCGCGCAATGAAACGCATGATCAACATGGCATTGCGCATTTGCTCGAGCATATGGCTTTTAAAGGCACCAAAAAACGTACAGCGCTTCAAATTGCTGAAGAAATTGAGAACGTAGGTGGTGAGTTAAACGCTGCCACAAGCACAGAAACAACTGCCTATTATGCGCGCGTACTGAAACCCGAAGTCAGCCATGCAGCGGACATCCTTTATGACATTCTTTCAAATTCAACCTTTGATGAAAAAGAACTTGCGCGTGAGAAACACGTCATTTTGCAAGAAATCGGCGCATCACTTGATTCACCCGATGACCTTGTTTTTGATAATTTTCAAGAGACTTCCTTTGCAGGCGCTCAGCCTATTGGAAGGCCAATTCTTGGAACACCAGAGACGGTAGAAAGTTTTTCAACGGATCAAATTCGTGAATATCTTGACGCTCATTATCATGGGCCGAATATGGTTCTGGCTGCATCGGGTGCGGTTGATCACGACGCTTTGGTAAAACAAGCTGAGACAACTTATTCAAGTTTCCAGAATTCAGTTACGCAAGAAGCAAGCCCTGCCACTTATGTTGGTGGCGAAAGCATAATCGAAGACGATTTTCAGGAAGCTCAGATGGTTCTTGGCTTTGAAGGTCGCGCCTATCACGTAAAAGATTTCTATGCCTCACAATTACTGGCAACCATCCTTGGTGGCGGCATGTCTTCCAGACTGTTTCAAGAAGTGCGGGAAAAACACGGGCTTTGTTATTCTATATCATCCTTCCACTGGGGATTTTCCGACAGTGGTATTTTCGGCATTCATGCTGCAACTGGGCCTGAAGATTTAAAAGAACTTGTCTCTCTGATTTTGCAAGAATTACAACGCGCTAGCGAAGACATTATGCAAGAAGAACTAGACCGTGCGCGCGCACAAATTCGTTCGGGCTTGTTGATGTCTATGGAAAGTCCTGCTGCGCGTTCTGGTCAAATAGCGCGTCAGATTTTATTGTTTGGCAGGCAAATTCCAAATGATGAATTGATGGAACGCCTGGACGCGCTTTCTGTTGAACGTGTACGTGATCTGGCAGGTCGTATTTTCCACGAAAGTATTCCTACCCTTTCGGCTGTTGGGCCTGTGCAAAATATTACGCGTCTTGACGAAATTAAAGATCGTCTTGGCATCAAGCATAGCGAAGCTGCCGAATAAGCCATGAACTTACGCCTGCTATCTCGATTTTTAAATCAGGAAATTGATGTAGCAGATGGTAGCCTATATTTGCGTGCACCAAACAGTTCAGACTTGAAACAATGGTTAGACTTGCGCGCCAAGAGCAAGGCTTTTTTGAAACCGTGGGAACCACTTTGGCCAGAAGATGATTTAACCAGCATCGGTTTTCGCAGAAGACTTAAAGCCTATTCCCAACAAAGACAAAATGGCAGTGCCAAAACCTACTTCCTGTTTAGACGCAGTGACCATCAACTCATTGGTGGCATTAGCTTAACACGAATTAGATATGATGTTACTCGCTCCGCAATGCTCGGTTATTGGATGGGTGTTGATTATGCAGGCCAAGGTCATATGAAGAAAGCAGTTCGTGCTCTAATGGATTTTGCTTTTTTAAACTTACGCCTAAAACGTATTGAAGCAGCCTGTCTTCCTTCCAATATGACTTCCATAAACCTGCTTAAAAAATGTGGCTTCAGGGAAGAAGGCTATGCGCGCGAGTATCTGGAAATAAACGGGAAACGCGAAGACCATATCCTTTTTGCAATATTGGATTCCGAACAAGCTAAACAAAACATATAAAAGACTGTTTTTAGCTGGAAAAATTGCTTTCTGTGTGGTGTAAGTAAATCAGACAGATATGGCATATAGTGTATCGTCTTGCGCTGTTTGGGGAAACGGCCTTGATGCGGGAATATATTTTGAAGCTTATTAATACATACAC
>CALAIO010000315.1 GCA_937923355.1 uncultured Rhizobiaceae group bacterium
ATCGGAAAGAAGTAACAATCGACATTTCCTATACATGGAAGCCTATGATCATTCAGTATTTAAACTCTGAAGCATTACCTGTAAAAGTTAAATCGATTGCTTCTCTAGCTGGTGAACAGAATGTTTGTGTGATTGCACTTGATACTGTTGCCAGCAATGCGCTTGATATGACAAGCAAGGCAAGTATGACTGCGAATGACTGTGTTATATATTCTAATTCAAAAGATACTGCTGGCATAAACACTGTAAAACAAGCATCGATCCAAGGAACAGAAATACTGTCTGCCGGCGGTTATAAGGGGCCAGATTCCAGTTATACGCCTTTGCCGTTAACGGATGTACCAATACTGGAAGACCCATTGAAAGACCGCGAGCAATTAATCGTAAGCCAAATTTGCGATCATAAAGATAGACTCATCACCTCAAATACGAGTCTCAATCCAGGTGTGTATTGTGGTGGGTTGAAGGTAGAAGAGGATGCTATTGTTCAATTGCAGCCTGGTGAGTACATAATCAAAGATGGAAAGCTTGATGTAAAAGGTAATTCTTCATTGATTGGAGATGATGTGAGCTTTTTCTTGACAGGTGCCGATGCAACTTTTGATTTTGGTGTTTCTACTCAGATTAATTTAAGTGCACGCGAAGAAGGCAAGATGTCAGGTATTCTGTTCTTCGAAGACAGGAATTCTCCTAGTGGTCGAACATTTAGGATCAGAAGCAAAGATGCAGAACAGTTTGAGGGGGCAATATACCTCTCAAAAGGTACTCTAGAGATTGATAAAGCCAGTCGGGTTGGACAAAAATCTGCTTGGACTGCAATAATTGCAAATCGTATCATAATTGGAAATGGACCTGATATTGTGATCAACTCTGATTATGCAAGTTCCACCATTCCGGTACCAGAAGGTATTGCCGGTGGCTCAGAAGTGAGATTGAAGCGATAAACTTCCTGATTTGTTTACGGTTTATTTTTCTAAACTGCGTATCCTGATGGGACTCGGGGACAATGCACGTGATGGATAATCGCAACATAAAACGACAAGAAAGCTTAAGGCATCGCTTATCTTTGCCGCTGGGGATTCTTATCTTCTTGGCTGTTATGATGTCATCTGCCATCGTGTCTTGGGTAGGTTTTCAGCGTGAATTAACCCAACAAGTGGATCTCTTAAATGGTAACGCTAAAATCCTATCATCCTTTATTTCGGATCCTTTATCAAAAAATAATAAACGGCAAGTCCAACTCGGCCTTACATCCATAGGAAAGTTTGCTACTTTTAAATTTGCGGCAGTAGAGCAAGTCGATGGAAAATCTTATGCTGAAATGGGGTTTGATACCTATTTAAACCGAAATGCTGAGACGAACTACAGCAATAGCAACATTCTGTTTTCTGACGAACTATGGGTAACTGACGAGATCATAAATTCTGGCAGTGTTATCGGTAAAGTTCGATTATTGGCTGATATTTCAAATATTAAAAATGGCTTCATTCAAAACCTGATGCTGAACTTTGCCATTGCTCTTTTATCTGCTCTGGTTGCTTCCAGATTTTCCTGGATACTCATTTCAAAACTTACAAAGCCGGTTACAGAGCTTTCAAACCTCATGAAGAGTCTTAATAATTCTGATAATTATAAATTGCGTGCGCCTGAAGACGGGAAAGGTGAAATACGTGAGCTTGCACAATCCTTCAACAGGATGCTTGGTGATATTGAAGCCCGCGACAAAGAACTGATTGAATATCAAGAAACTTTGGAACTCAAGGTCGAGGATCGCACTAAGGACTTGGTGCTTGCAAAGAATCAGGCTGATAAAGCAAATGCCGCCAAATCAGAATTCCTTGCAACCATGAGCCATGAAATTCGCACCCCCATGAATGGGATGTTGCTAATGTCCGAGTTGCTTGCAACTGCAGAACTATCCCCAAAGTATCAACGCTATGCAGATGTCATTATGAAGTCCGGCAAGAGCTTGCTTGCCATTATCAATGACATCCTTGATTTTTCGAAAATTCAATCAGGCAAACTTGAGCTAGAAACTGTAGACATCAAGACGCAAGAAATTGTTGAAGACGTTATGAGTTTATTTTGGCAAAAAGCCAAGGAAAAACAGTTGGATATGGCATGTTACATCGCGCCTGATGTGCCAGAAATTATTACCAGTGATCCGACAAGATTGAACCAAGTCTTGAGTAACTTGGTCAATAATGCCTTGAAATTTACGGAACATGGTTCTGTTGTCATTCATGTTGAGGCAGTCACTGACCAAAATAGTGGCTCTGCCTTATTGTTCAGGGTGCAGGATACAGGCATAGGCATCAAACAGGAGAATATTCCAAAGGTTTTTGAAAGCTTCAGTCAGGCTGATCAATCAACGACACGCAAGTTTGGTGGAACGGGACTTGGACTTCCAATTTGTAAAAAACTTGTAGAAGCGATGGGTGGAGAAATATCTGCGACGAGCGTGTTAGGTGAGGGTACATCATTTAATTTTACGCTACCAATAAATGAAGTTTCTGAGTACACCAAGCCTGAAATGGTTGAGAAGTCTGTACTGATAGCGCTTGATGATACAGTCACTGCTAATGTAATTTCTTCAGCTTTATCAGAATATGGCGCTTCACCAATTGTTGTGTATTCAAGTGAACTTGGCAGTTATGTGAGCACTGATTATGACTGGTTTATTGCCGAGACTTCAAACTTCGATAATGACAATTGCATGCCCACTTCACAGTTCAACGTTGCGGTGACGCAACTAGGTGATGCTTCTATTGATAGCCTAATCCGTTCTGAGCGCGCGCATGATGTTCTATCCATGCCTGTTTCCAGTATTCTTGTAAGACAATGTATTCAGCGCTTGATTGATGGGCAGCCTCAAGGCGTTAAACTGCTTGAACGTAACTCTGTATTCTCAAATGAATTAAAGTCATATCATAACAGCAAAGTGCTCGTTGTAGATGATAGTGCTGTTAACCGGGAAGTGGTTGTTCAGGCCTTAAGCCGCTTTAAAATTGATCCTGTTGTAGTTTCCAGTGGCTATGATGCAATTCGTGAGTTTGAGACTGAAAAGTTTGACTTGGTACTTATGGATTGTAGCATGCCAGAGATGGATGGTTATGAGGCCACAATAAAGCTTCGTGATATTGAAACCAAACAAGCAAGGCATAAAACTCCAATCGTTGCTCTGACTGCGCATATTGCCCAAAATATTGGTGATAAAATTCGCGATGCGACTATGGATGACATTGTAACGAAGCCATTCACAATTGCATCCATTGGCAAGTGTCTTAACGACTGGCTCAAACCTTTTGAACAGGATGGTGCGTTAATTAAAGCAAGTAGTAGCGTTGTTGATGAACCTAATCATGCGGTAGAGAACAGCGCAGTGTTTGATGATAGTATTCTCAGTAATTTGAAAGAAATTACAGGGGAAGCCTTTGAAGCAACTTTCAAGCAATTAAAAATGTTGTATCTGGATTCTGCACCTGCAACCTGTGAAAATTTAGTTGAGGCGGTAGAAAAATCTGACCTGGCGCTTACAAAAGAAGCCTCACACGCTTTGAGATCCATGAGTGTAAATATCGGAGCTATTAGACTAGGTAAGGCCTGTCAGGCAATTGAAGATGCTGCTGCCGCAGATAAGGTTGATTCTTTAAAAAGCCATCTCTACGAAGTCGTGAAAGAGTTCCACCAGGTCATTGAAGCTATTCAGTTAGACGCTGCGCCAGAAGAGCAGGGTGATAAACCAAAGAATTTAGCGATTTAAATTCTCTTAACTATGAAATCAATTAGTAGACTTTTCACTTCATAATCAAGTCAACAGTAGTTCGACATTAATATTCGCAAGTTATATTGAATTCAAAGAGAGCTTTGTAATTATGATTTTGAATTCAGTCCTTATTATAGACGACGATCCAACTCAGGTTGCGATCTTACAAGCTTATTTTGCTAGCTTGAATGTTGCTGACATTAAGGGAACTACAAACCCATCTGAAGCTTTAAATTATATAAACAACAAGCAAAATGAAATAGACCTAATTGTTTCTGATTTGCAAATGCCTGAAATGGATGGCCTTGAGTTTTTAAGACATCTCAACGCAATGCAATATATTGGCAAGCTCGCAATTATTTCTGGCGTTAAAAGCGATTTGTTGGATCATGCGAGCCGGTTGGCTAAAATGCACCGCCTCAATATCATAGGGCATGTTCCCAAACCGGTTACCAAAAACAGTTTGGATAATGTTTTCCTTAAAGAAGCAAAGGAAAGCAGAATACCTATAAAAACTGACCAGTATTTTATTACACAAAGTGATTTTTCAAAGGCTATGGACAAGAATGAAATTGAGCCATACTTCCAGCCAAAGGTGGACGTGAAAACTGGTAAGATTATTGGTGCAGAAGCGCT
>CALAIO010000316.1 GCA_937923355.1 uncultured Rhizobiaceae group bacterium
CTTGGTTTCATTTGTTTGTCAGTGCCGCGCGCAAGCCACAATATTGCTCCGGTGGAAGACCACCAGAGTAATATCACAAATAATGCTGGCATGAGGTATTCGCTCATTTGCGCGTTGCTTTCTTATATTACCAGGTTGGAACCAACCGGCTGGTTTCTGGAATTTCGTTTTTGATGGTTGGCATGAAATAAAGACCTGCAAAATTTGCAGCCACTGCCGCGCCAATACCAATTTTCTTGACACGACCCATAATGCCGCCCTGATTATCCGCTTTGCCCATGGCAATTGCCAAACGGTTCATGCGGTTAAGGCGCTTTAGGAATTTCGGATTTTCAATATCCAAAAGAAGCGGGTAACATTGCTTGGTGATCTCATTGGTAATTCTGAAAACCCGCATGTCATATTCTTCTATGTCCAGACCCATTGCCTTGTGAAATTCAGGTCGAGCATGGTCACGAACAAACATGGTAGCGTAAACAGCGCATAAAAAGAATTTAATCCAAAGCTTGTTATGACCTGAGAGTAATTTGGGATCTGAACGCATTAAAAGCGAGAAAGCTTCACCATGGCTGAACTCGTCATTGCACCATTCCTGGAACCATTTAAATATCGGATGGAACCGTTTTTCGGGATGTTTTTCGAAATGACGGAAAATAGTGATGTAACGAGCGTATCCAATTTTCTCTGAAAGATATGTTGCATAGAAAATAAACTTCGGACGGAAGTAAGTGTATTTCTTTGCCTTTGTAAGAAAGCCAAGGTTCACACCGATGCCGAAGTCTTTCAGGCTGTCGTTGATGAAACCTGCGTGACGTGCTTCGTCTCGACTCATATAAGAGAAGAGTTCCTTGATATCAGGATTGCTACCACGGCGTTTCATCTCCTTGTATAGAACACAACCAGAAAACTCTGCAGTCAGAGAACTTACAAGAAAATCAACCAGCTCCTTACGCAATCCTTCAGGAAGGCTGTCGAGATCAATATCATCCCATTCTTCGTTGCGCTTGAAATGGCCTTTGTTAGGGTCGCTTTTCATCTGTTCGATCAAAACATCCCATTCTGCGCGAACGCCTGACACGTCGGTTTTGTCCAGTTTATCAAAGTCTGTGGTATAAAAGCGCGGGTCCAGCAACGTGGTCTCATGCGCCATTTTGGTTGTTTCGTTTTGATCTTCTACGTGAATAGGTTTGCCATTTGTTGGCACTTTAGAATGGGCGTTCATAGTCTTTCCTCCGAGAATGAGAACTCGCAAAGTTCCATGAATTCAAAATCGCCCGTGGCCCGTGTCCAAAGGCGCTCTACTACGCCAGCACGCTTAATGGTCGCGCGACGATCAAATTGTTGCTTTTCACCGTAAGGCACTTCGATCGGTTTGCCATGCACGAGCACTTCATCACCAGGCGCAACGGTCGTTCCGTCATTGAAACGAACATGCGCTTCGAGGCTTTCAAACGTATTGATAATCTCGACTGTACAATCGACATCAACCGTCTCGCCTCCTATAATTTTCTTAATCATCCTTGGGCTCCCTTACCAGTTTGATTGGTTAAAAATTGTGCAAAGCTGTCAACTGCGACTGCCCCAAACGCATTGAGGCGAATAGCGTGATCGCTTTGCGGGTCTACAATCTTCATATTGCCGTCGCTCAATTTGATAAGACGGTATGGCAATCTAAGATCGATCTCGTTTTGCTTGCGTTGGTGTGCCATGGCACGCATTGAAATGCGGACAAATGCACCTTCACCTTTGCCAAAGCTACCAAGGCGTTTCTTTGTTTCCGCGTCATAAACATAAACCTTGCCTTCAGTCCCATCACGAAAAAACAAGTCGCGTTGTAAAATGGTTTCGGATTGTTTTAATCCAACGGGCGGCTGATCAGTGAGAACGGCACCAAGTACAATCAGGAAAGTAAATACAACCACACCCAAAGCACCATAAAGAGGCCATTTGTGATATCCGGTAATTTGGTTTGTGCGGTTGTTTTTCATGATTAATACCTGACTTATGCTCCCTGACCCTGCATGTTTGCAGTCAGTTCAGTTTCGCTTGCGGTTGCATTGGAAATTTCAGTCGGCACATATTGCTGCTTATGAAATGCGTTTAATTGACGTGATAAAAGTTGAGACACATTGTTCACGTCCTTAATCAGACGCATTGCCGGCTCTGGCTTTGCAAACTTCCACGGACGTGCATGCGGCCAAAGAATAGCCCATGAAATCTTCGTATGCTCTTTTAGTGAAAGTGCAATCGTACCCTTGTCATCACCAGCATCTTGAACATTAGCGCTCACAACCTGTTTGAAAGGGTAATTGAATGTAACAGGCAATGCGATACCAAACCGCATAACCACGCGTTTGTTCGTAATCGTATAGATCGTTGTGTGTTCCATTGCGCGCGCAAGCCACCAGATTATGGCCATTACAATCAGGCCAAGACCAATCATGAATGCAGCACTTGTAAGAGCTGCAAGTGCAGTGCCTCCATCATAAAGAGTGGTGATAAATTTCCATAAAGCTACCAGCGCGAAATAGACTGCAATCTTGTTGCGGTGTAGAACGTTTTTGGCAATGGCAGATTGATCAGGTGATCCCTGCCATTTGATCTCCTCACCCTCCGGCAAAAGTGCAGGAAGGCCAGGGATTGGTTCTTTTTCAAAATCGTCGTGGCTCATAACAATGGCTCGGCGCGATCAGGTGTTGCATAAAGATTACCACCACCAAAGTAAGCCTGGATTTTTTCTTCTTCCAGCATGGTGATTTGGTTTTTGCCTTTGATGCCAGGAATATCCTTATATTGTTCTGCTGTAAGGGCGTGAACATAAAATTCCTTAGCCTTGATTTTGCCACGTG
>CALAIO010000317.1 GCA_937923355.1 uncultured Rhizobiaceae group bacterium
GGTCGAGACGCGCTTGCGCTCATTTTCTTGTGCATTCACAATTTCAGTTGCAAGTTCTTTCAGCCGTGTATCAGCAAATTTTTGTTCTGAAAAACGAACAAAGGCAAGCAACACACTGGTGAGCACAATCGCACTGATAGCCAGCAAAATTAATACCCATCGTGTTTGCTCAACACTATCATCAAGTTCTTTTTGAATAGCCCCGATTTGTGCGTTTACATCATCGAGATATAGACCTGAACCAATCACCCAATCCCAGTTAGGCAGATAAACAGATTGTCCGAGTTTCTCAGCCCTTTGGCCCGTTGAAGGTTTATCCCAGACATATTGGTAAAGTTCACCGCTTTCCTGATCTGCGTTGATTGGACTGTTAATCAGCTCTTGCGCTTCTTTGCCATAAGAAATGAATTTTTCACTATCTGCAATTTCATCGAGGAGGGGGTTCGTTAGAATATTACCGTTCTTTCTGGAAACAAAAAAGTACCCGTCATTTCCAAATGTCATGTTGGTGATAACTTCAGCAACCTGTTTTTGTGCCTGAAGGCGTGAAACATTATCCCATCGGTAAAACGGCTCAACAGCTGCTCTTGCCAGCTTAATATAATTCTGCAGTTCAATCTGCTTTGATTGGACAATCATGTTCTCAACTGCCTGTCCTTGAGCCTCGGCAAGGCGTTTGGCTTGTGAGTCTATCAACCATAGTGCCGCAAGAGAGATCAGCGTTATGGGCAATATCGTAATTGCAAGCAATTTTGTTCGGAAGTTCATGCTATCTCAATCTGTTTTTATCGGTGGTAACAACTGGGACAAAAAAGACGAATTGTTAGATAATAGTCAAACACTTTTGGTAAAATTTGGCGCTATCAGTATTACTACTGATTGAATTGGGTACTTGCACGGATTGATAAAATATTGTCCATTACATATCAGAAGTCCCCAAGGGCTGGGGAAATTCTATTTAAATCAAAAGCCCTTTTAGCATTTGGCAGTTTACTCAACAGCCAAATAGTAAATAAACAGGAGGAGAATCCATATGGATCGTCGTAAATTTTTAACGGGTACTGCAGTCGCAGGTGCAGCAACAGCTACACTGGCCGCACCAGCAGTTGCTCAATCAACAACAGACATGGTTATTGTTTCTACATGGCCACGTGACTTCCCGGGTCTTGGTCTGCCAGCTCAGCGTCTTGCTGCTCGCATTGGTGAACTAACAGAAGGCCGCATCAACGTTCAGTATTTTGCAGCTGGCGAACGTGTTGGTGCTTTTGACTCATTTGACGAAGTTGCTTCAGGTAACGCACAAGCTTATATCGCTGCTGATTACTACTGGAAAGGCAAGCACCCAGGTTGGGCTGCATTCACAGCTATTCCATTTGGTTTCACATACACAGAAATGGACGCATGGATTAAATACGCAGGCGGTCAAGAGCTTTGGGACGAAATCGCTGGCGAATTCGGTCTTAAAAACTTTGCTTGTGGTAACACTGGCGTTCAAATGGGCGGTTGGTTTAACAAAGAAATCGAATCTGCTGATGACCTAAAAGGTCTTAAAATGCGTATTCCTGGCCTTGGTGGTGACGTAATGGCGAAGCTTGGTGCTTCTCCTGTATCACTTCCAGGTGGTCAGATTTATGAAAATCTTGTTTCTGGCGCAATCGACGCAACAGAGTGGGTTGGTCCGTACAATGATTTCTTCATGAAGTTCTACGAAGCAGCTAAATACTACTACTTCCCAGGCATGCACGAGCCAGGCGCTCAGCTTGCAATGGGTATGAATGCTGAATTCTGGGGCAAGCTGTCTAAAACAGATCAGGCAATCATTCAGGCTGCATGTAACGAAGAAAATGCACGCACAATGGCTGAAACAAATGCTAACAACGGTGAATACCTCAACCGTCTCGTAAAAGATCATGGCGTACAGCTGCGTGAGTTTAACGATGATGTTTATGATTCATTCGGTGAAGCTGCTGAAGAAGTGCTTGAAGAAGCACGCGATCACTCAGCACTATCTAAGAAAATCTACGATAGCGTTATCGAGAAACGCGCTGAAATTGGTAAGTGGAGCGCTCTTTCAGACGTTTCATACACAATCAAGCGTAACCGCGTTCTCGGCATCGAGTAAAAATTGTGAAGCGGGGCATTATTGCCCCGCTTTTCTTTGTCTGTTGTCGAGACAATAAAGCGACATACTTATAAAATCTTGGGGAGAGAGCCGTGTCTTCAGACACTTTGGAAAACGTGCCATCACAAGGCATGAAGTCTACATATGTAATCCGTTTGTTTGGTTGGGTCATGTTAGCTTTCATGCTCACATATGTCGTCAATAATTTTCTCACATTTGGTGCGGGGTTACCCGGTGCTAATTCAATCATGAGCGAAAATGCCAGCGCCGCTTCTTGGCTGCAGGCATTGTTCTACGTTGTTATGGGCGTACTCGCTATTCTCCTCGTTAAAAAACGAAGCGACAAAACGCTAAGACAAGACAGTTTGGTGATTTCAAACTTTAATACAGTTTTTATTCGGTGTGCATTCTGGGTTGTTTTAATCGTAGGGATTGTGGATATGGCAATTTCCTTTATGCGCGTTGAAGGTTTGCTTGGATCTGTCTTTGGTGAAGATTTGGCCTCACAACTTGGTAAGTCTCAATTCAGAGGCATGTATGTTCATGTTCCACTCATGCTTTTAGGCATTGTTGTAGGATTTTTCACTAGAACATTAGGTTTCACATGGCTAACTCTCCTAATTGTTGGCGCTGAGCTGATGATTGTAATCTCACGTTTCATCTTTTCATATGAACAGGCTTTCATGGCCGACTTGGTTCGTTTCTGGTATGGCGCATTATTTTTGTTCGCCAGTGCTTACACATTGCTTGAAGAGGGGCATGTCCGCGTTGATGTGTTTTACGCAGGCTTTAAAAGCAAAACGAAAGGCATGATTAATGCCGTTGGCACAATTTTTTTGGGACTGACACTTTGTTGGACAATCCTGATTATTGGCATGGGTGGAAAATCATCTGTTATCAACAGCCCTGTATTTAATTTTGAAGTCACGCAATCAGGCTTTGGCATGTATGTGAAATATATGATGGCTGGCTTCCTTGGCGTTTTTGCAATCTCCATGATGATACAGTTCGTGGCTTACCTCTTGGATGCTGTTGCGGACTACCGCAATGATCCCGACAAAATAACACCAGCAGCACCAGGAGCGCACTAACATGGAACTGCTATTTCTTCTTTTACTAGTTCTGATTATGGCTGTGGCGCTTGGCTCTGGTTATCCAGTGGCTTTTGCCTTGCCCGGTTCTGCTATTATTTCAATTTTACTGGCTGCATTGTGCGGTTATCTTTTTGCGGGAGACGTTGACGCTTATTTTGCCCAAGGTGGCCCGGGCCAGTGGCTTAGTGCAGGGGTTACAAACCTGCGCGGGGTTTATTGGGAACCCGAACGAGACACGCTGATTGCGATCCCGCTCTTTATCTTTATGGGCATTATGCTTCAACGTTCAAAGATTGCTGAAGACCTTCTGATTACCATGGCGCAATTGTTTGGTCCTGTTCCGGGCGGACTTGGTATTTCAGTTGTATTCGTTGGCGCTCTTTTAGCAGCGACGACTGGCATCGTGGGGGCAACCGTTGTTGCAATGGGCTTGATCTCCTTGCCTGCCATGTTGCGTAATAATTATTCACCATCGCTTGCAACGGGTACAATTGCTGCTTCAGGCACACTGGGGCAGATTATTCCGCCATCCATTGTCTTGATTATTCTTGCTGACCAGCTGTCTAGTGCTGCCGATCAGGCGGGAACTGCACGTAAAGCGCTTTATAAGGAAAATACGGGCGAACTTTCAATGCCTTCGGTTTTTGATGTTGGCTCAACCAGTGCGGGTGAAATGTTCTTGGGCGCGTTTGTGCCAGGCATCGTGCTTGTTATCCTTTATATGCTTTACATATTGGTCTATGCGTTTTTCAATCCTAAAGCCGCTCCAGCAGTACGCTATGAGGGAAGTTTCAATGCAGCATTTTGGAAAAAAGTATTTCTAATTCTTATTCCACCGCTTGCTTTGATTTTCTTGGTTCTTGGCTCGATTATCTCTGGCGTTGCTACGGTAAACCAGGCTGGAGCAATTGGTGCAGCAGGCGCTTTGGTAATGGCTGGATATCGCCTTCATGAAGGCAATAAAAACGCATACCTGCCAGCTTTGATTGCGGTGGGTTCCTTGATAGTGATTGGTTTTGTGGTCGCAAACTTTAATACCAATATCAAGAATATTACCTCAGGCACGGATCAGCTTGGTATTACGATTGCGTGTATCGCTGTAGGGGCTTTGATCTTTTCACTCGCTTGGAGTGGCTGGCGCGTATTCAAAACGGAAGATACCTTGCGCGGTGTCATGGTGGAAACTGCAAAAACCACGTCACTTGTGTTTATCATCCTATTGGGTGCAGCCATGTTGACTGCAGCTTTCCGCGCCTTTGGTGGTGAAGAACTGGTAAAACACTTCCTTGAAGGTTTGCCGGGTGGTTTTTGGACCAAGTTTATCATTGTGATGGCTGTGATATTCATTCTGGGTTTCTTTCTGGATTTCATCGAAATCGCAGTTGTAGTTGTGCCAATTGTTGCACCAATCCTTCTCTCGGACCCATCTGCAAACATTACTGCGGTTTGGCTTGGCGTGATGATTGGCTTAAACATTCAAACCTCATTCCTGACGCCACCCTTTGGTTTTGCGCTCTTCTATCTAAGGGGCGTTGCTCCGGCGACGGTTAAAACGCTTGCAATGTATAAGGGTGTGATTGCGTTCATCGGATTGCAGATTGCTGCACTTGTGATTGTGGGGCTTTACCCAACGCTCGTGAACTATCTGCCAAATCG
>CALAIO010000318.1 GCA_937923355.1 uncultured Rhizobiaceae group bacterium
AGAACGGTTTGCCCGTGAAAGCCAAGAACATCAATGTCTGAAACGTCTAACTCGTTTTCTGCAAGAAATTTATTCACCGCCTCAACATGCAGTTGCGTAATAAGCTTCTCTGCTTCTTTCAAAACATCGGTTCGCTCATCATGATGCGTCATGTTTTTTGCTTCAACCAACGCATGCTTGAGTGTTTCTTGCACGTCCGTCGCATATGGATAGAACCCCATTGCGCCACGTTCTACGATATCTTCACCATCGGTCCGCACGAGTGCCGCATCGATCCCATCCATGCTTGTGCCGCTCATTAAGCCGATTGCAGTCTTAATCGCCATTTGAAATTCCCAAACTTCCTGCTAAGAGACAGCAGATTCTTATTACTTAGCACATCATAGAAACGAAATATAAAATGTCTGCCTTCAAATCCGAGTTTTTACAGGTTCTCCAATCTCGTGGCTTTATTCATCAGCTTTCTGATGAAACAGGTCTCGATGAACAATTAGCGAAGGAAAAAACGACTGCCTATATCGGCTTTGATGCAACAGCCCAAAGCTTGCACGCCGGCAGTCTTGTTCAAATCATGTTGCTTTACTGGTTCCAACAGACGGGACACCGACCGCTAGCGCTTATGGGTGGCGGTACTACGATGGTTGGCGATCCATCCGGCAAGGACGAAAGCCGCAAGATGCTAACGCCTGCAGATATTGAAGAGAACAAAACTGGTATCAAGCAGGTTTTCTCAAAATTCCTTGATTTTGATAATGATAAAGCAATCATGGCTGATAATGCCGAATGGTTGCTTGAGCTCAATTATGTCGAGTTCTTGCGTGATGTGGGTAAGCACCTCTCTGTCAATCAGATGCTTGCTCGTGACTCTGTCAAATTGCGCCTTGAGCGCGAACAGCATTTATCCTTCCTTGAGTTCAACTACATGTGCCTGCAAGCCTACGACTTTGCAGAACTCGCAAAGCGTTACGATTGCCGTTTGCAAATGGGTGGTTCTGACCAATGGGGTAATATTGTTTCTGGCGTAGACTTGGGCCGTCGTATGGGAACACCTAGTCTCTTTGCTTTGACAACCCCGCTTCTTACCACATCGTCTGGCGCTAAAATGGGCAAGACTGCTGATGGTGCGGTATGGCTATCTGATAGCCACTTACCTGCCTATGACTACTGGCAATATTTCCGGAATTCTGAGGACGCAGATGTTGGGCGTTTCATGCGTCTCTTCACAACACTGCCTCTTGATGAAATTGCTCGGTATGAAGCACTCGAAGGTGCCGAACTTAATGAAGCCAAGAAAGTGCTGGCCACAGAAACCACTGCCATGGTCCATGGTCGTGAGGTAGCGGAACAAGCTGCGGAAACTGCGCGTAAGACATTCGAAGAAGGCCAGGCTACAGATACACTTCCTACAGTTGCAGTCGCTCAATCTGACTTGGATAATGGCATTGGGCTTTTATCACTCATCGTAGAAGCAGGACTTGCATCATCGAATGGAGAAGCGCGTCGTCATGTTAAAGGCGGTGCTATCCGCATTAACGATGAGCAAGTATCAGATGAACGTATGAATGTAACCGTAAGCAATTTGAATGATGCGGGTGCGGTGAAACTTTCAATGGGTAAGAAAAAACACTTCCTGGTTAAGCCTGAGTAAGTCCTACCTGAACTCAAAAACTTTATTGAAGAAACCAGGCGTCACGATTGATAGTGGGTTTACATAAAGTTCCGGATTAGCACGTCTTCCCTTTAGCTGATAAGTAATGCCAATCAGAGCTCTATCCTTGCCATTAGCAAAAAACCTTCCAATGATCGGTATGGCAGAGACAGCAAGATTTACAGCATTTGCAGGCATGAATGTGCCTGAAAGATTCATTCTGTCTTCTTTATTGTAAAGCGTACCATTCATGCTCAAGCCGATAGCATTGTTTCTGATTATTGCATCGTCGAGATCAAGATAACCATCGCCTTTTTTGATTTTTGCCTGAGCAAGTTCAAACCTAATACGTTTATCTGACTCAATGGGTATAACCTTGGCACGTGCCCCTCTTTCTTTCGGCACTTGGGTACGTACATTTGAAACCATTTGTGCAAGTCGCGGTTCATTCACGACCGTGAAATTTGTTAAATTTACTGGTCCTAAAAACGGGCCATTATCATTTCGCACTAATTGCGCATTAATATTGCCGCCTTGCATTTTTGTATAAATATTACTGAAGGCTAATGCGTTGCCTGCATCGTTTGAATTAATCGTAAAAAGTGTTTGATTTCCATTGCGTTGTGCTTGAACGCTATATTTTGCACCATCGCGGCCAAATCCATTCATATCAAGTTTGGTAAGCGCGCCACTTCGACTTTGATAAACCATATTTACATTAAGCATTGACCTTTTTTCAAAGCCTGTAACGCGTTTAAACTTTGCAGTCAGATTAACTGAGCGTCCACCCTCTACCTGCTTGAATGAGCCTTGATAAAGCAATGTATTCATAACACCGCGCGCATCATAAGAGTCACCACTAGCAGTAATGTTGTAGGTGTTATCTTTTCGCTCAACCTTGACTGCAATGCTATCAGCTTCATTCAGCTTGAGTTGTTTGATGTCAGCAGAAATCAATCCGCGCTTACTCATCAATAGGTTTCCAGCACTATAAAAGCCTGAACCATTTAACTTGAAATCATTTAGCCTGTAGAGACCGTCTTTCTGTTGCAGCGAGAATTCTGCCTTTGTAGCTATTCCCTTACCTTTGCTCCAACCAACCCAGGGCATCGATATTTCGGCATTCTTAAAATCAACCTGATACTTTTCTGCGCCTGCACTTTGGATGATCTTTAAATCTATCGGCCCTTTAACAACAGGTTTTAAATCGATACCAAATGCCTTGCGAGCCTCTTCGCCCATAGACGCAGTAATTTCTCTTTTACGTTTGGCCTTACCAGATTTGCCAATTGGCTCAATCAGATTAAGCTTTGCTTTCACGCCATCTATTTTGGCAATGCCAACGACTTTTGCAGAAATCGGGTTTGCGTCTATAACAATGTTTGCATCCGTAAATTTACGCCCTGCCAACGCTTTGCTGCTTGAAGCATTTTGCAAGTCGAGCAGTACATTCCAGTCTACCTGGTCGTAATTCGTGCCTTTTTTAATCGGAAAACGCGCCACGATATCTGCATAGCCTTTGCCCGAAAATTGATTGGCTGTCACCTTCATTCGCTCCATCACACGCAGTGGATTCTGATCCGCAATCGCGGCAATCGAGACTGCATCACCCTCTAGGGAAAGTTTAGTTTCGCCAAAACGATTTTCCGCAGCATAGTCTTTCATAGTGAAAGTACCGGACTTAATGTTGATTGGCTTCTTTCCTTCAGCTGAAGCAACGCCTGAACTGATTGAAGACGATATTTTCATGCCGGAAACTTTCAAGTTTCCCTTGCTCTGACGAATTGCAGGCATTTCACCAAACGGGCGGAAAGCTACATCCTTCATATTGATGTTCAAATCAAACTCTTCGGGTTTGATTTTGACACCATCCTTCACTCGAAAAATGACGCCTGGAGGAATATTTGCCTTTAGTGCTCCCTCTTCTACCCATCCATCAATGAGATGATCGTGAACCCATTCTCGAGCACCAATTGCCATAAAGTATGGCCAGAACTGCTTAACGGCAGCGACTGAAATACCACTTGTTTCAGCCGTTGCCTTAAGGCTTGGCGTTTCACCGCCAAAGAGCATACGACCCTTGCCCTGAACAGCGCCTTCCTTGGTGGTCAAGACAATCTGGTCTATCAGGAGGTCTTTGTCTTCGACGTTATACAAGCCCTTTATTTTAAAACCAGCTGGTACGACCTGTTCGCCTTCTATCGTAGGCTCAAACTCACCGCGTTGCATGATCAGGTCATAACGCAAAGAGCCCGCATATCCTTTCTCTTCATTAAAAGGCTTTATACCTCCAATCCAGTTGGCTTTCAGCCTACCCATGTTGACTTGCGATGGATCAAGCTCGATTTGGTTCTTTTCCAAAATCAGCCTAAGATTCAAATCCAGATTGCTAACATCTGTAATAGCATTCTTACCCAGTCTCAGCGTACTTACGCCAGTCTTTAAATTGAGTGTCGGATTGAGTGCAGTATGGTCTTTGTTAAAAGGAATATTTCCTGACAAGGCGATTAAGGCATCAGAACCAATAACACCCGTTTCTTCTTGAGGGTCAGACAACCATTCACGCATATGAATACCTGTTGCACTGAATTGATAGGCACTGCCCAAGTTCTCAGTTACCGCATAAGAAGAATTTAAACTGATATTTGAATATTCAGTTTGAAGGTTGGAATTGAGAATAAACTTGCCCTTACCATCAGGAATAAGTGACAAATATTCCAAAGCAATCGGGTCAATTTGTTTACGACCAAGAACCGAACCTTTTATAACTGAATTTATAATTTCCAGTTCTTCAAACTTGTCCTGATCAAGATAAGTCTGAAATTTCGAAAGTGTATCGCCTATGGTGTTGAACGGTACATCCAAATGCGTTGGCAAAAAGACACCGCGTCCAGACCCCAGAACATCAGCATCTACTTCTGCATTTTGCACTCTAACCAGTTCGATTGCCGTACTGCCGCTTATAACTTCTAGCAAATTTAGCTTGGCTTCTATTTCGCCAATATTGGCGAGAGGTCTGCTGTCTTCAATTTTTGTGATGCGAACATCCTGGCTTTTAAAAACAACACGCGCATCCGTGCTAAATGACAAATCAGCATTTTGAAGCTCAACTTCGAAACCATCGCCCACAATATCTTTTAAAGCTTCTTCAATTCTGACCAGCACGGCAGAACCTTTTGCGGCATTCCCTTGAAGGTAGAAATACGCACTTCCCGCCACAATAACTGCAACAAGCGCAATTGAAACCAAGCTTGCTGCTACGAACCGGATTGATCGCGCAAAAATACGCTTATTTCTGCGCGAAGGCAGTTGCTTTCCGCCACTCGAAGGGTGGAGATTTTTCTTCAGGGGTAAATGATCGTTGTTTCTCAGTTTCTTAGCCCCGTAGCCTAAGTTGAAAAAATCATTGGCTTTGTCGTTGTCCATCTTGCCGTTCAAAACAACAACTTTATATATGCTAACAGATTCTATGCACGCGGTTAATGACGAAAGGAAGGCAAATGTCAAAAGTTAGTGAAGGTGATATGGCACCAGATTTTACCCTGCCAACAGATGGGGATGGTAGCTTTACACTCTCTGAAAAACGCGGGTCGCCTGTTATTTTGTTTTTTTACCCAAAGGATAACACGCCAGGCTGCACCAA
>CALAIO010000319.1 GCA_937923355.1 uncultured Rhizobiaceae group bacterium
GATATTATTGCGCAAAAGTACTTCCGTAAGGCTGGCGTTCCTGCTGTCCTTAAAAAAGTAGAAGAAAATTCTGTTCCGTCATGGTTGTGGCGTTCGGAAGCGGATAAAGATGCGCTTGCCAAACTTCCTAAAGAAGAGCGATACGGCTCTGAAATGGATGCACGCCAGGTGTTTAACCGTTTGGCAGGTACCTGGACATACTGGGGCTGGAAAGGCGGCTACTTCACATCAGAAGAAGATGCGCGCGCGTTCTACGATGAGCTTTGCTACATGTTGTGCAACCAGATGGTGGCACCGAACTCTCCACAGTGGTTCAACACTGGTCTTCACTGGGCATATGGCATCGACGGCCCTGCTCAAGGTCACCACTATGTTGACCCGTTCACGCACAAGCTTGTTAAATCAAAGTCTTCATATGAGCACCCACAGCCACATGCTTGTTTCATTCAGTCTGTTGGCGATGATCTCGTTAACGAGGGTGGCATTATGGATCTTTGGACCCGTGAAGCGCGTCTCTTCAAATACGGCTCAGGCACAGGTTCAAACTTCTCATACATCCGTGGCGAGAACGAACCGCTTTCAGGCGGCGGCAAGTCTTCCGGCTTGATGTCTTTCCTGAAAATCGGAGACCGCGCTGCGGGTGCTATCAAATCTGGCGGCACAACACGCCGTGCGGCTAAAATGGTTGTGGTTGATATCGATCACCCGGATATTGAAGAATACATCGAGTGGAAAGTAAAAGAAGAGCAGAAAGTTGCTGCGATCGTCACGGGCTCGAAAGTGGTTTCAAACCACATGACAAAAATCATGAGTGCCTGTGTAAACTGCGAAGGCAATGGCGACGATTGCTTTGATCCTTCCATCAACACAGCGCTAAAACGCGAAGTGAAAGCTGCGAAAAAAGCATTGGTTCCTGAGAACTACATTCAGCGCGTCATTCAGCTTGCACGCCAGGGCTACACTGACATCACCTTCCCTGTTTATAATACAGACTGGGATTCAGAAGCTTACCTTACTGTTGCAGGTCAAAACTCAAACAACTCTGTATCGTTGAAAGACGGTTTCCTTCGCGCTGTTGAAGAAGACGGCGATTGGGATCTAACGGCTCGTAAAGATGGTTCTGTTGTGAAAACATTGAAGGCTCGCGATCTTTGGGAAAAGATCGGTACTGCGGCATGGCAGTCGGCGGACCCGGGTCTTCATTACAACACAACAATGAACGATTGGCATACCTGCCCTGAGGCTGGCCCGATCCGTGCATCCAACCCGTGTTCTGAATATATGTTCCTGGACGATACAGCCTGTAACCTTGCATCACTGAACCTGCTTCAGTTCCGCGACAAGGCCGTTGCATCTGATGAAAACCCGCTTGCGTTTGATACGCTTGCCTTTGAACATGGCTGTCGTCTCTGGATGATGGTCCTTGAGATTTCTGTGATGATGGCGCAATTCCCATCCAAGGAAATTGCACAGCTATCCTACAAATATCGCACAACAGGTCTTGGCTTTGCCAACATCGGTGGTCTTTTGATGACATCAGGTATTTCATACGACTCGGATGAAGGTCGCGCGATTTGTGGTGCTATCTCTGCGATCATGACAGGTATTTGTTATGAGACTTCTGCGCAAATGGCGGGCGAGCTTGGTGCTTTCCCTGATTATGAGCGCAACGGCAAACACATGCTTCGCGTCATGAAAAACCACCGCAATGCGGCACATGGTAATGCAGACGGCTATGAAGCATTAGCAGTGAACCCGGTTCCGCTGGACCACGCATCATGCCCGCAGGCTGATCTGGTTGAACATGCTAAATCAGCATGGGACCGTGCGGTCGAACTTGGTGAGAAAAACGGTTACCGCAATGCGCAGGCAACGGTGATTGCACCAACTGGTACCATCGGCCTGGTGATGGATTGTGACACAACCGGCATTGAGCCCGACTTTGCGCTTGTGAAGTTCAAGAAACTTGCTGGTGGCGGTTACTTCAAAATCATCAACCGTGCCGTGCCGGAAGCGCTTCGCACATTGGGTTACTCAGAAAGCCAGATTGCAGAGATGGAAGTCTATGCAGTGGGTCATGGTAACCTGAACCAGGCACCAGCCATCAACCCAACCACGCTTAAGGCCAAAGGTCTGGATGATGACAAGATTAAAGCCATCAACGATGGTCTTGCCTCTGCCTTCGACATCAAGTTTGCTTTCAACAAGTGGACGCTGGGTGAAGAGTTCTGCAAAAACGCTCTTGGCTGCACAGACGAGCAGCTGGATGATTTCAGCTTTGATCTTCTGGCTCACATGGGCTTTTCAAAGAAAGACATCGAAGCAGCAAACATCCACGTTTGTGGTGCGATGACACTGGAAGGTGCGCCAGCTCTTAAAGACGAGCACTTGCCGGTCTTTGATTGTGCAAACCCTTGCGGCAAAATCGGCAAGCGTGCGCTTTCAGTCGACTCACACATCCGCATGATGGCAGCGGCACAACCGTTCATCTCAGGTGCGATTTCCAAAACCATCAACATGCCGAATTCGGCAACCGTTGAAGATTGTAAGTCTGCTTACATGTTGTCCTGGAAATTGGCGCTTAAGGCGAATGCGCTTTACCGTGATGGTTCCAAGCTTTCTCAGCCGCTTAATGCTTCTATCATCGAGGATGAAGAAGACGAAGATGGTGTAGAGGAGCTAATGGAAGCACCATTGGCAGCACGTGCGACACAGGTAACAGAGCGCATCGTTGAAAAGATCGTTCAGCGCGTTGCAAGTGAGCAGGAAAAACTTCCTGGCCGCCGCAAAGGCTACACTCAAAAAGCGAAAATCGGTGGCAACACCATCTTCCTTCGCACGGGTGAATATGATGATGGTCGTCTTGGCGAGATTTTCCTCGACATGAACAAAGAGGGTTCTGCTCTTCGCGCCTTCATCAACAACTTTGCGATCTCCGTGTCGCTTGGTCTTCAGTACGGTGTTCCGCTGGAAGAATATGTTGAAGCGTTTATCTTCACCAAGTTCGAGCCTGCTGGCATGGTCGCTGGCAATGACGCTATCAAGAATGCAACGTCTATCCTGGACTATGTGTTCCGCGAATTGGCAATCTCATACCTTGGTCGTGCAGATCTCGCACACGTAGATCAGTCAGACTTCTCGCAAACAACACTTGGCAAAGGTGTTGAAGCGGGTGAAACCCAGCCGGTTTCATCCGGCCTGACACGCGGTCATAAATTGTCTGTTGTGCAGCCAAGTGCGATTGGTGAGCCGAAAGGTTCTGCCAGGGGTGCCTCTCCTGCTCCTGCCGCACAACCGGTAACCGCAATCGCCTCAGGTGCCCTTGCCACGGCATCGGCGGCAGTCGCAGCCAACACCAACCCGGAGCCAACGGCTTTCAAACGTGACCTTGACCCAGAAACAGCCCCTTCCGCCAACCCGGAAGAGCTGAAGGAGATCGTCACAGAAGTCGTCCGCGAAACCATCACCGAACCCGCACCTGCAAAAGTCAACAAAAACGAAGAACGCGTTAAGTCGATGATGCAAGGGTACACGGGCAATTCATGCGACGATTGCGGCAACTTCACCATGGTGCGAAATGGCACTTGTGAGAAGTGCGATACTTGTGGGGCTACGAGCGGGTGTAGTTAAGTCAGGAAGCACAGTTCTGGAGTAAGAGTTTGAACCCTGCGCTAATTATGGCGCGGGGTTTTTTGATAAAATGTAGGAATACTAATGCAAGCTGAAGATTTTGAAAATCATCCATTACATAACTCAATCGATAATTTGATTCATGACTTGAATCAAACCTTATCCTCTGGTTCTCTGAGAAATGAACAAAAAGCAATAATAGAAAAGGGGCTGACATAGATAACAGAAAAAGGTTATTTATGTCATATGGTTACGATAAGACGGCGTAGCAGGCTCAAAACAAGTATTCAAATTGAGCTTATCAAGTATTTCTGTGCAGGCTCAACGGCGCGTTCTGCGGCTGA
>CALAIO010000320.1 GCA_937923355.1 uncultured Rhizobiaceae group bacterium
CCATCACACCCCAATCATCGGCGTAACCGCACACGCCATTAAAGGCGACATGGAAAGATGCTTCGACGCAGGCATGGATGACTATCTGTCAAAACCAGTCTCGCCAGACAAACTCGAACAGAAAATCAAAAAATGGATCGATGAAGTGAAGAAGGCCGCTGTTTAGAATCGCTCACTTATAACTTGATGAAACCTTAAGTGCCAAATCGTTGTTAAAAAGTGCAGCAATGGCATTGTGCAAGTTCGGGTTCTTTTTCATTAAATTTTTGATGGTTTCATTGTTCCATTCAATAAAACATGCACCCTTTTCTGCGTGCGCGCTTGCTGAATAGTTACCGTTTAATATGAATGCGACTTCGCCCAGAAAGTTATGTGGACCAAGCGAAAAATGCTTGTCGTTCTTGTTGATGTCAATGCTGCCATCAAGGATATAGAAAAATCGGTTTGCCTCTTTATCCTGAATGCAAAGTTGCGTTTTTTCTTCAGGGAAATGCCAGGTTGCATGTTTCATGAGTGTTCTGAATTGACCAGGTGTCAATGTACCAAAGCACTTGTAAAGGCGCTTTTCATTTTCACTGAGTGCAAGCGTGGTTCGTTCAAATACAATTTTTCCCAGTACCCACAAGTTCGCCATTCCAAGGATTGAGCTTGTTATGAAGGCATTCCACAAAGGGCCAGACGGGAAGAGTAAATAATATATGAGATAGAGGGCTGTGCCAGCAAGAATGAGTGCACGTAGGATGAGTTCATCGCGTACCATAAAGCCAATGAAGTATAAAACTGCACCCAAGTTTAACAGCACTGATATTGAAAAGATGCTTTCAGTCAATTTGATGCGTCCTGAGCCTGGTTTTGTCTCTTTACAGTATGAAAAATGCTTGCTTCATTCAAGCTTGCATTGCAAACATAGAGTTCTGCTTTGAATATGGAAAACAAAATGACGGCAAAATTATCGGTTAATTTAAATGCAGTCGCGTTATTGAGAAATCGTCGGGATTTACCTTGGCCTAGTGTTACGGGTCTGGGGCGCATTGCGCTTGAGGCTGGCGCGCATGGTTTGACGGTTCATCCGCGTCCTGATGAACGTCATACGCGATTTTCTGATTTACCTGAATTGCGCGCTTTAATCGATGATGACTTTCCCGATGCCGAGTTTAACATGGAAGGCTTTCCTGAGGATGGCTTTTTGGAGTTATGCGAACTTAACCAACCTGAACAGGTAACGCTTGTGCCCGATGACCCGTCGCAAGCGACTTCTGATCACGGCTGGGATTTTGAAGCCAAGAGCAATTTTCTCCGTGACTGTGTTCAACGTTTAAAGGGGAGTGGTTTTCGGGTTTCGTTATTTTGTGACCCAGATGCTAGTCAGGCAGCCATTCAAGCAGCGGTCGATACAGGCGCAGACCGGATAGAGCTCTACACAGGGCCCTATGGTTCTTGTCATGATGATCCAAAACGTGAAAAGCTTGCTCTGGAAGATATGTCCAGAACGGCATTGTTTGCGCAAGAGCTGGGCATGGGTGTAAACGCCGGACATGATTTGACCGTTTCAAATTTGCCAGCCTTATCAAAGGCAATTCCTAATCTTGCGGAAGTCTCAATTGGACATGGATTAACCGCTGATTGTCTGGAATTTGGTATGGCTGGTTCTGTGAAACGTTTTTTGAAAGCTTTAGACGTATGAAAAGAATACTCGCAGCCTTTGTAAATTCCTATCATGGCCTTGTGCATGGTTTTAAAAATGAGGCACCCATTAGAGAAGAGATTATTCTATTAATGGTCGGTATTCCCTTTGCCGTTTTTCTGGCTCAAGACGCTTGGCATTTTCTTTTGCTGGTATCAGTATTGTTGCTGATTTTAATTGTTGAACTTCTCAACACTGGCATTGAAGCGCTTGCGGACAAGATTACCCTGGAGCATTCAAGTCATATCAAGATTGCAAAAGATTGTGGTTCTGCTGCTGTGCTTGGTGCAACTATTATTGCTGCCAGCGTATGGGGACTAACCTTGTGGGAATATTTTACTTCTTAGCAATATCAAAACGCTGATAACCATCTTGCAGTTTTGTCTTCTTGGATGAAATCACACCAGTCGCGACGCCAGCCCAACCGATCTCGCCGCACAGTCTGGCATATTCAATTTTTGGACAGCGATCCATTACGACTTTTACGCCCTTGGCTTCTGCCAGTTTGGCCGCTTCATCATTGCGAACCTGAAGTTGCATCCAGATAACTTTTGGCAATGGGTCAAGTTCAAGAGCTTCTTGCACAACGCCAAAAGCAGCATCGGAATTGCGGAAAATATCGACCATATGAATCGGTTGTGGGATATCTTTCATGGATGCGTAGCACAAGGCGCTAGCGATTTTTTTGCCTGCTTGTCCCGGATTAACTGGGAAGACTTCATAACCCTTTGAGATCATATATTTTGTTACAAAGAATGATGGTCGTGAAGTATTGGCACTCGCACCAACAATGGCTGTCGTCTTTATGTCTTCCAGAATGCCGCGAATATATTTATCTGTGTAATGGTCGTGGTTCATTAGATTTCTTTCGCGCGCTCACGCAGGACGAACTTCTGGATTTTACCTGTTGAAGTTTTTGGCAGGTCTTCAAAAATGAAATTCTTTGGTACTTTGAAGCTTGCCAAATGTTCTTTGCACCATGCTTTTAAATCTTCATTTGAAGGTTGGGTAGCATCTTGATTAAGCTCTATAAACGCGCATGGTGTTTCGCCCCATTTGTCATCCGGTTTTGCGACTACGGCGGCGGCTGAAACGGATGGGTGTTTATAAAGTGCGTCTTCGACTTCTATGGAAGAGATGTTTTCACCACCTGAAATGATGATGTCTTTGGAACGGTCTTTTAGCTGGATGTATCCATCTTCGTGCATGACGCCAAGGTCGCCGGTATGGAACCATCCACCGTTGAATGCTTCGTTACAAGCTTCTTTATTCTTGAGATAACCTTTCATGACGACATTACCCTGCATCATAACCTCGCCAATGGTTTCGCCGTCTCTTGGAACGCTTTCCATTGTTTCAGGGTCTTTGACATCCAACCCTTCAAGAGCCGTGTAGCGTACACCTTGACGCGCTTTCAGTGCTGCCTGGCCAGCACTATCCAATGCGTCCCAATCTGCGTTCCAATCATTTACGACAGCCGGGCCGTAACATTCTGTCAGACCGTAAAGATGAGTAACGTTGAAGCCTTCCTCTTTCATGGAAGCCAGGATTGATTCAGGTGGCGGGGCGGCGGCTGTAAAGAATTCTACCGTGTGCGGTAGTTCGCGTTTATCGACATCACTTGCTGAAAGCAGCGTAGACATGACAATGGGTGCACCACACATGTGTGTGACTTTATGATCTGCGATTGCGTCCCACATGGGTTTTTGGCGTACTGCGCGAAGGCAAACATGCGTTCCGATAATCGCTGACAAAGTCCAGGGAAAGCACCAGCCGTTACAATGAAACATTGGAAGTGTCCAAAGATAGACAGAGTGCTTTGGCATGGAAGCGGTGAGGGCATTTCCTTGTGCCAAGAGCGATGCGCCACG
>CALAIO010000321.1 GCA_937923355.1 uncultured Rhizobiaceae group bacterium
TGGATGTGTCAGAGTTCAAACATGTGCGGATCAACCACTCAGAACTCTTTGCCAAGAATCGCAATCACATAAACGGAATTGAGAACTTTTGGAACCAATCAAAAAGGCATTTGCGAAGGTATAATGGCATTCCGAAAGAGCACTTTCATCTATTCCTGAAAGAGTGCGAATGGCGGTTCAATTACAGACCCGTTGCAAACTTGCGCAAAGTATTGGAACAATGGTGGTTCAAGTAAAAATGAAACCCTTATCTATGTCAGCCCCTTAATTTTTTATGCTTCGCTAGTTAATCATTGCTCTATTTTAAATGTTCGCATTGGGTCATAACCCGCCATCACCCCCTAAACCTTAAATCCATCATAATCCGAAGGTCTTGCCTTCACCAATCCCTTTATCAAAAGAGTTTGCTGGATGTCTTGTGGCGTTTCACCCAGCGCCTGTTCTACAGCTTCATATAGTAGGGGAGTAAGATGTGCATTGTCTTTGGCGGTGATGAGCGGCAGGCCGGGTTTGGGTTTTGAATTACCCAGGACCACAATTTTTGAAACGGCTTCCGGCTCGTAGTGTTTTGCCAGTTCAAATGCGATGGCGTCTATGGCGGCTATGTTTGCGTCACCATTGGCCACAGCCGAGATCGAATTGCGATGCGCGCCAGTGACGATGCGTTTTTCTTTGGCAATGGATTCTTCAGCTTGCTTTCCGGTTATCTCTGCAAAAACATGAAAACCTGATTGTGAATCATCGCTGTTGATCGCGACTTTCTCGACAAACTCAAACGCTTGGGGTGAGGCAAGGTGATCATAATCATCATCATCGTGTCCGATATAAACAGAATTATAATCACCTGCAGGACAATCAGGTAGGTCATAATCAAACCGCGCAAACGGCGTGACTTGTTCTTTCAGATAATTGGCATAAGGCCAGCCGCATGTTTGACCGATAATAAGCTCGGGATTGCTCCAAAGTGCGGCAGGGTGTGTATCGCGGTCTAGCCTTGCTGGCGCTTCAATATCTCTTTGGGTCAGTTGATTATGTATATGTGACCAAAGCACATCTATTGCATGCGATGTTTCCGGCCAGTCATACATGGAGAGAGTAGCAACAGCTGCGTTCACTTTATTATCCGTTCGGGTTTTCATCTCTAAAATGAGGATGGGTAATAGCTTCTTTTGCGTGAGAAATAGTTATGAAATATCTCACCATAAGATGCGTAGATATAGTGATTGCCCGACTGTTTCAACCAATCGCTTTGTTTGTAAGTGTAACAGGGCAATAATTACCGCTTCTTGGGAAAAATCGCCAAAAGTGCTATCATGACTGCGTCAGCCTGCCACGCGGCAGCCTGTCATCTGATAACTTGATTATTAGACATTATGTATGACGTAATATCGGTATATTCATAAGGCAATGTAATGGACCCGTTCCTCCTCTCACGAATGCAATTTGGTGCTAACATCACCTTCCATATCCTGTTTCCAACCATCACGATTATGCTTGGCTGGTTGCTTTTGTATTTCAAACTAAAATTTAACAGAACGGGCGATAAGGCCTGGATGGAAGCTTACTTCTTTTGGGTGAAAGTGTTTGCGCTATCATTTGCGCTAGGTGTTGTTTCTGGCATTACGATGAGTTTCCAGTTCGGAACAAATTGGCCTGGCTTTATGGAGAAAGTGGGCAACATTGCCGGCCCATTATTGGCCTATGAGGTTTTGACAGCTTTCTTTTTGGAGGCAGTATTCCTTGGCATTATGCTATTTGGTTTTAGAAAGGTTTCCAACAGGGTTCATACACTGGCGACCTTCCTGGTGGCCTTTGGCACAACCATGAGCGCCTTTTGGATTATTGTCTTAAACTCCTGGATGCACACACCTGCGGGTTATGAAATCAGGGAAGGCATCGCGTTTGCCACAGATTGGGCGGCGATTATCTTCAACCCATCCATGCCGTACAGATTGGCGCACATGCTAATCGCTTCAGGTCTGACCGTTGCCTTTCTTGTCGCTGGATTATCATCCCTGCGCTGGCTCTTGGGCGATCGGTCTGACGCAATGAAACATGCACTGCGCACAGGTGTCTTCATGGGTGCAATGCTAATTCCCGTACAAATTTTTGTAGGTGATTTGCACGGCCTCAACACGCTTGAGCATCAGCCTGCCAAAGTAGCGGCTATGGAAGGCAATTGGGAAACGCGGGGCAATGTTCCGCTATTGCTCTTTGCTATGCCAAACGAAGAAACGCGCTCCAACGATTTTGAAGTTGGTATTCCAAGTGGCGCAAGTCTGATACTGAAACATGAGTTTGCGGGTGTCGTGCCCGGTCTAAATGATTTTGTAGCCGAAGACGGTACAATTGAGCATCCACCTGTCGCTCCTGTGTTTTGGGGGTTCCGCATTATGGTTGGCACTGGCATGGCAATGTTGTTGCTGTCGTGGGTCGGGGCTTATTTCTTGTGGCGACGTGGTGAAATGCCAAAACTTCTGGCCTACGCATTCGTGCCAATGGCATTTTCAGGCTGGGTAGCAACAGTTGCTGGCTGGTATGTCACAGAAATTGGCCGCCAGCCCTGGCTTGTGTCAGGTGTTCTATCCACTAAAGATGCACTGGGGCCGATATCAGGTGGCATGGTGCTCTCGACTTTCCTGATGTATATGGCAACCTATTTCGCATTGCTGGGCGCGTATTTATTTGTCTTGTTTAGATTGACCGTAAAAGCGTCTAAATCCAGCACTGAAAAACCTGAAACAGGTGCAGCAGGTGGAACAGCCTTGCCCGCACCTGGCCCCAACGCAGTGCCAGCGGAGTAAGCTTCATGGATATTACAGTTATCTATCCTTATTTGCCGACAATTTTTGCAGGCCTGATGGGGCTATCAATCCTGATTTATGTCGTGTTGGACGGATTTGATTTAGGCGTTGTAATTTTGTTTTCGGTTGCACCTGTAGATGACCGCGACCGAATGATTGCTTCGATTGGCCCCTTTTGGGATGCAAATGAAACATGGCTCGTTCTGGCAATTGGTTTGATGCTTGTGGCTTTTCCCATTGCCCATGGCATCATTTTGACAGCACTCTATCTGCCAGTAGCCATCATGCTAATTGGTCTTATCGCCCGCGGTATTGCCTTTGAGTTCAGAGCCAAGGCCAACGTTGATGAGAAATGGCTTTGGAACCGGATATTCTTTGCAGGTTCGTTTGTAACGGCATTATCGCAAGGTTATATGCTTGGTGCATATGTTCTTGGTTTGGAGCAGGGGGGCTTGGCTATCGGTTTCAGCATTCTGGTCGCTTTTTGTCTCGTTGCAACGTATGCAGCGATTGGTGCGGCTTGGTTGATCTACAAAACCGAAGGTGAATTGCAAAAACGTTCTGTAAAATGGATGCGCATTTCACTGGTCTTTACGGCATTGGGCATGGGGAGCATTTCGATTGTGACGCCTCTGGCGAGCGAACGTATTTTTGCGAAATGGTTTTCATTACCAGAGCTAATAGGTCTTGCACCGTTGCCACTAATAACAGGCGGATTGTTCATATTCCTGTTTTGGCAATTGGCGCATCTGCCGGATCGCAATGACCGATTTTCGCTAGTGCCATTTGTGGGTATCACCATGATTATGATTTTGGGCTTCTTCGGTCTTGCTTATTCATTCTACCCTTATGTCGTGCCAGACCAGATGACCATCTATGAAGCCGCCTCAGCGCCTGAAAGCCTGTTTATAATTTTGGTGGGAACACTATTCGTTTTGCCAGTTATTATCGGGTACTCAATATTTTCATATAAGGTATTTGGTGGCAAGGCATCTGACTTGCGCTACGATTAAATAGATCCTGAGCCTAACC
>CALAIO010000322.1 GCA_937923355.1 uncultured Rhizobiaceae group bacterium
CACGAACTGGTTGAATTTGTAACGCCAGAGCAATTCAAGTCTTACGAGACAACTGCCTATGCAAAGGGGTTCTTGATGGTTTCCTCTACACCGCTTACGCGTTCATCTCATCATGCGGGCGAAGATTTTGCCAAACTCAAAGCTGCTCGCGAGGCTGCCAACTAGCATGCCGAAGTTAGACAAAAAGCACGTTGTAAATCATACGGCTGAAAACATGTATAAGCTTGTGTGTGACGTGGAAAATTATCCCAAGTTCGTGCCGCTTTGTCAGTCCTTGACGGTTAAATCCACCAAGGAACGTAACGGCAAAATGTTGATGATGGCTGACATGACCATGGCTTACAAAATGCTGAGCGAGACATTCACCACTCAGGTTCTTATGAACCATGAAGACTTGCAAATTGATGTGAAATACATCGAAGGCCCGTTTAAACACCTGGATAATCAGTGGAAGTTCAAAGACCTCGAAGGTGGGAAATGCGAAGTGTCGTTTTTACTCGACTATGAATTAAGAAGCAAAATGCTTGCCATGGCAGCAGGTGCAGTTTTTGATATGGCGTTTGGCAAGTTTGTCGATGCGTTTGAAAAACGTGCAGATGAGGTTTACGCCTAACCCTCTTCAGGATCATCTAATCCATACCCAAGCAACATCTCCAAGGCTTCCTTAACAGTTTCACGGCGCACTTCATCACGGTTCATGTTGGCGAAATTGAAGTCTTCGACAAATGCACCTTCTTCGTCAGAGGTGGCAACCGCAATGTAGACAAGACCAACAGGTTTTGTTTCCGTGCCACCACCAGGGCCTGCTATGCCTGTTACTGCAACTGCCGCATTGGCACCTGATTGTTTAATCGCACCGATTGCCATTTCTGACGCAACCTGAGGTGACACTGCGCCATGCTCTTCAATTAACTCTGGTTTTACACCTAAAACTTCGCTCTTTGCTTCGTTCGAATAGGTAATATAACCTCGATCAAATACAGCAGATGAACCACCCACTGAGGTTATACAGCCGCCAATTAGACCGCCAGTGCAGGATTCTGCCGTTGCAATGGTGAAGCCTGCCTCACCAAATTCCTTGATGACTTGTTGCGCGATTGTGGTGAGTTCTTCATCAAACATTTTTCATCATCCCAAATGAAACGCTAACGGTTGCCAGCGCTGCAATGCCTTCTTCACGACCGATAAAGCCGATTTTTTCATTCGTCGTTGCTTTGACCGAAACTCGCGAAAGTGCCACGCCACAGATTTTGGAGACTTGCTCACGCATCGCATCACGGTAAGGGCCGATCTTGGGTGCTTCACAGATGATTGTTACATCCATATTGGTAATGACACCGCCAGCTTCCCGAACGAGTTTAACCGCATGTTCAATAAACTGATCAGATGAAGCGCCTTTCCATTGCGGATCAGTGGGCGGAAAATGCGAGCCAATATCACCTGCGCCAATCGTACCAAGCAAGGCATCAGTCAGGGAATGCAAACCAACATCCGCATCTGAATGCCCTTGAAGACTTTGAGTATGAGGAATTTCGAGACCACAAAGAATTACTTTGTCGCCTGGTCCAAGCGTGTGCACATCATAACCACTGCCAGTACGCACATCAGGAATTAAAGTATTCATGGATAGTTTTTCCTTTGCAAGGGCAAGGTCGTCTTTGGTTGTGATTTTAAAGTTATCGGAATTGCCGCTCACCAGCTTTACCGACATGCCTGCATATTCTGCAACTGCAGCATCATCAGTAAATCCGTGTGGATCATGAAGCGTTGCTTTCTCATGGGCTTGTTGAATTTCTCCAACAAAAAACCCTTGAGGCGTTTGTGCCAAATAAAGATCATTACGTGAAACCGTCTTTAGAACAACACCGTTTTGATCTGCATGTTTTACCGTATCAGCAATCGCATTGGCGGAAAGCGTGCCAATACCTGTTTCAATACCTGCAATAACGTTTGTAATGGTAGTATGAGAAACAAAAGGGCGCGCTGCGTCGTGAATGAGGACTTTGTCAAAATCCAATTGAGCAATTGCATCTACCCCGGCTTTACAACTTTCCTGACGTGATGCACCACCAATAACTGGCTCTAGCAGCTTGCCGTTTGCTAAAACTGCTGCATCGTATAATTCACGATCGTCTTTGTGAATGACGACTTGAATCGCATCTATCTGAGGGTGATCTGAAAAGCATGAAATCGTGTGTTGCAAAATCGATTGATTGCCGAGAATGCGGTACTGCTTGGGGCCACTTTCAACCCCAAGTCTTTCGCCGCGTCCAGCAGCAACAATTACAACAACATTCTTAGTCAAATCATACCTCATTTCTAAAATGGTTTTGTCATGAGAGATAAATCCAATCAAGCTTGTTCATTGCGCTTTATTTGTATAAACACTCTTCACAACGTATGCCTATTTTTTATGCAGTTTTTGAGGTTTGTGAAATTTGCCTGATTTTGTAGCAAATAGCATTGGTAAAAGCATAAAGATTGGCGGCATTGAGCTGCCCAATCGTTCATTTCTTGCGCCCATGTCGGGCGTAACCGATGTGCCATTCCGTAAGCTTGCCCATCATTATGGCGCAGGGCTTGTCGTATCAGAAATGGTGGCAAGCGAAGCTTTTATCACTGGCCAGGAAGAAATGCAGCTTAAGGTTATGTCTGCTGATTTTAAGCCTCACATGGTGCAACTTGCTGGACGAGAGGCAGGCTGGATGGCAAAGGCCGCTATCGTAGCAGAAGCCAATGGTGCCGATATTATCGATATCAACATGGGGTGCCCCGCAAAACGCGTTACAACAGGCTATTCAGGTTCCGCATTAATGCGAGACCTGGATCATGCGCTCACGCTAATCGATGCAGTGGTGGGTGCAATAAAAGTACCCGTAACCCTCAAAATGCGGTTAGGTTGGGATGATAATTCAATCAATGCACCAGAACTTGCAAAACGCGCCGAAGATGCAGGCGTGCAAATGATTACCGTACATGGTCGTACACGGTGTCAGTTTTATAAAGGTCAGGCCAATTGGTCTGCAGTAAACGAGGTCCGCGAGGCAATAAAGCTGCCTTTAGTTGTAAATGGCGATATTACCGATCGACAAAAGGCGGATGAAGCATTGGCAAAATCTTGCGCAGATGTTGTTATGATTGGCAGAGGTGCCTATGGCGCGCCTTGGCTTCCCGCATATGTCGGAGGTGCCATCACTTTGGAAGAGGCGGAAGCCTTGAAGGTAAACTGGCATGCCGCCGCGGCGCATCATGAAGATATGCTGTCTTTTTATGGTTTGGAGTCTGGTATTCGTCAGGCTCGCAAACATTTGGGCTGGTATCTTGATAGTCTTAACCTGCCAGCATCGTCTGGTGTTTTGAAAAAAACAATCATGACATCCTTTGAGCCTAGCGAGATATACAAAACGCTTGAAGAACTTTTTGCCATTCATGAAAAAGATAATGTTTCGGCGGCAGCAGCATGAACAAGAATTTGGCACCAGATCTGCGATTGGTTTTGGATAGCTTGCCTCAGGCGGTTATTGTCACTGATAAAAACAACGCCATTCTTTATGCCAACATGGCTGCAGAAAATGTATTTCGCGCTTCATCTTCTTATTTACTCAAACACAATATGGAAAAGATTGTACCCTTTGGCTCACCTGTCTTGGGATTGGTCAAACAGGTTATGACCAAAGGCGCACCAGTGAATGAATATCAGATTGATATTTCTTCACCACGCACAGGCGAGGGTAAAATCGTTGATGTTTATGCTGCACCTTTGGCAGATAATTCGCCCAAGGCTATTTTGGTCTTTAGAGAGCGTAGCATGGCAGACCGTATTGACCGTCAGCTTTCGCACCGAAGTGCAGCACGTTCTGTAACGGGACTTGCGGCCATGCTTGCGCATGAGATTAAAAATCCGCTCTCAGGCATTAGAGGTGCGGCACAATTACTAGAAAGTGTCGTTGGCAATGACGATAAAGAGCTCGCACAACTGATAACAACTGAAACAGACCGTATCGTGAAAATTGTAGATCGAATGGAAGTGTTTTCAGATGAAAGTCCTGTTGAGCATGCACCAGTCAACATGCACTCGATTTTGGGACATGTACGACGCATTGCAGAAAATGGTTTTGCTCAAAACATCAAAATAACAGAGCAATATGATCCCTCTTTGCCAGATGTTTCTGGTTCAAGCGATCAACTGATACAGGTCTTTTTGAACCTCATTAAAAACGCCTCAGAAGCCATGGGAGATAATCCGGAGGCGAGAATTACACTTTCATCTGCCTATCGATCAGGCATTCGTATTGCTTCACCTGGGTCTGGTGAACGGGCAGCTTTGCCGCTTGAGTTTAGCGTTTCAGACAACGGTAAAGGCATACCGGAAGAAATTCGTGCTCATATCTTTGAGCCTTTTGTCACTACTCGAATTAATGGCTCGGGTCTTGGGCTCGCATTGGTTGCCAAAACCATT
>CALAIO010000323.1 GCA_937923355.1 uncultured Rhizobiaceae group bacterium
GCCCTTGTTGAAGGCATGCGTATTGTGGGCATCGACTTCCGTGATGGTATTTTGTTTGTACCGGAAGTGCTTCTTGCAGCAAACGCAATGAAAGCGGGCATGACAATTCTTCGTCCTCTACTTGCAGAAACTGGCGCACCGAAGCTTGGCTCCATGGTGATTGGCACCGTTAAGGGCGATATTCACGACATTGGTAAAAACCTTGTCGGCATGATGATGGAAGGTGCAGGCTTTGATGTACACGACATCGGTATTAACACGGACGTAGACGGCTACTTCGCAGCGATTGAAGAGCACAAACCAGACATCCTGGGCATGTCAGCGCTTCTTACAACGACAATGCCTTATATGAAGGTAGTCATCGACACCATGGTAGAAAAAGGCATGCGAGACGATTATACAATTCTCGTAGGTGGCGCACCGCTTAACGAAGAATTTGGTGCAGCGATTGGCGCAGATGCTTATTGCCGTGATGCAGCGGTTGCAGTGGAAACTGCAAAAGAGTTTATGGCAAAAAAGCACAACCAAATGGCAGCTGGCTAAGCTCTGCTGAATATAATTTGAAAAATCGGGCGCTCACGGCGCCCTTTTTTATGATAGAATGCAAATACTTATTGAAAGACCCTGACTCAATCTGTGAGGTTTAAAAGTGACAGAACCATCACCCCCTACTCCTTCTTTGCGCATCATCGCTTGTGGCATGATTGCGCGTGAGATTATGGCGGTGAACGAACAACTTGGGTTTGATCACATAGACCTTAAATGCTTGCCTGCATCCTATCACCATCACCCAGAGCACATAGCGCCTGAAATGGACAAAGCCATCATCAAGGCAAAAGAAGAAGGCTTTGAACATGTTTTTGTAGGTTACGCTGATTGCGGCACTGGCGGTGAACTGGATAAAGTCTGCGAAAAGCACGGGGTTGAGCGTATTCAAGGCCCGCATTGTTTTTCTTTTTATATGGGCAACAAAGCCTTTGAAGAAGCCGATGGCGACTATTTAACAACTTTCTTCATCACTGATTTTCTAGCAAGGCATTTTGAAACCTTCATGAAACGCCCGTTAGGTTTGGATAAACATCCTGAATTGCTGGAAATGTATTTTTCAAACTACACAAAAGCGCTTTACCTAGCACAAACCGAAGACCCGGAACTTGAAGCAAATGCCAGAGCAGCTGCAGAATATCTTGGATTAGAATACGAATATCGCTACACAGGCTATGGCGATTTATCAGATGCAATTATGAATAACGCAAAATCTTAGTTTCCAGCCAATTGCCCGGTCTCACGCAGAACACTTGGCGGTTTTGTATTCCAATTTTCTGGACCCTGCAGACCAATTTTATAACCCGCATCATAAAGAAGCTGCATACGCTTTGGATCAAAATCAAGCGACTTTTGTGAGATCGGAATATCGTCAGGAATAGAAGTTAGATGAAATTTAATACCTGAATTCTGCGCGCGAGTATAATGGCGATATACGGTATCCGACTGCAATTCACGCATCAGTTCAAAAATTGTCTTTTGTGCAATACTGGCAAGGTTAGGCTTTACGGGAACAGAATCATTAAAACGTCGGGTACTACCATTGATAATCATGTACAAATCCTTCTTGGCAGCAGAAGAACGTCCCATGAAATCGGCATATAAAATTGGCTCTTTTACGCCACCATCAACATGGGCTTGTCGAAGTTGCACCCCTCTTTGTGGCTTAATGTAGACTGGAGGAAAGAAACCAGGAACAGCAGCAGATGCTCTTAATACTTTTTGGAAATGTTGAACGGGGTTGCTACGTCCACCCAAGGCAATCTCCCCCATATCCCAGATAACAAGCTGACCTGCATCCAGGTTGGTTGTTGCAATATACAACCTTCGCCCTTTGCGATGCTCTTGAGCAATTTTTGCAAGCATATCTGCATTTATATGTTTTTCAATCTGAGCCTTTAAAGGAGAATTATCATATAGACTGTCAGAGAATAATCCATTGATACCACGACTTTTGAAAATTTGATCGTTGGTTTGTGTTGTATAAAGTTCGCGAGCCAAATTATCATATTGAGGCCCAAGAAAAGTAAGCACTGACAAAAGTGCGCCTGTAGAAACGCCTGTTACAACATCAAATTTTGGACGTTTTCCGCTTGCAGTCCACCCTGCGAGAACACCTGAACCAAATGCACCGTCAGCGCCACCAGCCGAAAGTGCTAATACTGTATGCGCATTATCGCGTGTCCTTTGTATTGGACTGTCGCTTGGGTTAGCTGGATCGACAGCATCAATAGGTAACACAGTACGAATAGTCTTCCCTTCATCAGGCCGTGAAGCGCAGGATACAAGGAACGCGCACACTAATAAATAAGAAAGAAGTCGGACAAATTTTTCCATAAAAGACTCAGAAATGTTCGCAATGAGGTAGCTCAAATTTTTAAAGCAATTTTATGGCACCATAAATTAATTATAGCACATTTCAATGCGTCTATTTGAGAAACTAAAGATTTGGTTAACCATATTTTCTATACGAGTTTTATAACTCTATCCAAGGCGCGTCTCTCGCCGCACTTCTAAGCTCTTCAAGAGCGAACTCGATTTTGGAAAGATCTTTGTTTAATGCCCAGATAGCATAAGCAGGGAACGGGAATGATGGTGCATCTTTAATAAAATGTAACTTGCCTTCTGCAACATAATCATCTGCCATTCGATATGGAATATAAGCCGATTTTCCATTTTGAATAAGATACTGCGGCATGGAGGTACCAATGCGCAACGAGACTTGCGGCGGCTTTAATCCAGGAAACCATCTGGCATGGGCAATAGAAAATTCTGCTCCCCAATTACAATAAATATACCCACCATCAGAAACATCTGTAAAATTATCATCAGCAGATACCAAAACCAGACGGTCATCCAATATATGCGCAACATTCAAGCCAGGTCTTATTTCAGGACTGTACAGCACTGCAATATCCAGACTTCCCCTTACCAGAAGTCTGGTAAGGTTTTCATGTTCAGCAATTTGAAAATTAAAAGCAGTGTTGGAATATTTCTCAGACATACGAGACATCCAAACAGAAGAAAGCTCTGGCCAAAGACTGTCTTGGCAACCAAGCGACAAACTATTGTCAAAACCATCGGGTAGAGAAACTTGATATTTGGTCTCATCCCAAAGCTGCACAAAGGCTCTCGCATATTCTTCAAACTCTTCCCCAAAGATAGTTGGGGTAACACCACCTTTGGATCGATCTAATAGTTTTTTACCAAGCAGATCTTCTAGCTTTTGAATGCGCAAACTAACAGCAGATTGAGAGACATGCAGTGTTTCAGCTGCTGAGACAAAGCTCTTGGTTGCTAAAACTGTAAGAAAGGTATTGGCGAGTTGAATATCCATGACGTCTTTTAATATGAGTTTTTCTAATAATATCTATATATATAATTCGTTTTACATATCAATTGCAATATGTAACCTGACCTTGTTTACCTTTGGGAAACCATATTGGGTTGGAGGGGCAAAAATTGTTCTTTTCTAGTACTTCACTTGAAGTGCAGAAAAAGAACTAACAAAGCCAATCAAATATGCCCCTTAGGTCACAAGACCAAGATACCTCGCCAGCCTGAGGTATCTTGGTCAATCGCATGAATGTTCCGCTTATGGGACAAAATAGGGCTAAGGAGGGTATAAAGAATATGGATA
>CALAIO010000324.1 GCA_937923355.1 uncultured Rhizobiaceae group bacterium
TGTATAAAAGAAAATAATTTGCATTGATTCATTGATCTTCTATTCTGGGGGCTTGTTACAGCTTACAGGAATTCATGATGCAGGATACATCCATACGTTTGGGCGCGGATATTGGCGGGACGTTTACAGACGTTGTTCTTGAGGTAAAGGGTGAGCAGTTTTCAACCAAGGTTTTGACGACTTATTCTGCACCAGAAGATGCGATTATTGATGGAATGCACCAGGTTTGTAAAAAAGCAGGTGTTACGCCATCGCAAATCGGGCAAATTATTCACGGCACAACCTTGGCAACCAATGCCTTGATCGAACGCCGTGGTGCGAAGACTGCGCTGATTACAACGCAAGGTTTTCGTGATGTGATTGAGATGCGCACGGAATCGCGCTTTGAACAATATGATCTTAATCTGAATTTACCAGAGCCGCTCTTGCCACGCCAAATGCGATACACGTTGAAAGAACGTATTGATGCAACGGGCGAGGTTCTTATTCCGCTTGAGCGTTCAGACGTTGAAGCGTTGATTGATGAAATGGCGCTCGCAAATTATGACAGTATCGCGATTGGCATGATGCACTCATACTTGAACGACGCCCATGAAAAAATGGTGCGCGACGTGATTGCCGAAAAACTACCGAATGTCATGGTTTCGCTTTCAAGTGAAGTCTCGCCACAAATGCGTGAGTATGAACGTTTTAATACGGTTGTGGCAAATGCCTATATCAAGCCGTTGATGAAATCATATCTGGGTCGTCTAAAAGGGCGTATGAAAGGTGAGGGCGTTGATTGCAATATTTTCCTGATGCATTCAGGCGGTGGGATTATCTCGCTCGAAAACGCGGCAGACTTTCCGGTGCGTCTGGTGGAATCAGGCCCTGCAGGTGGTGCGGTGTTTGCAGCGAATATTGCTGCTCGGTATGGCCTGGATAAAGTCTTGTCTTTCGACATGGGCGGTACGACCGCCAAGATTTGTCTGATTAAAAACCAAACGCCAAAAACAAGTCGTGTGTTTGAAGTGGCACGCACCTATCGTTTCAAAAAAGGATCAGGCATGCCGATTTCCATTCCTGTGATCGATATGGTTGAAATCGGTGCAGGGGGTGGTTCGCTGGCGCATGTGGATAGCATGCGTCAAATTAGGGTTGGTCCAGAATCTGCAGGTTCTGAACCAGGACCTGCCTGTTACGGCCGGGGGGGTGAAAAGCCGGCCGTAACAGATGCAGATTTGGTTCTTGGAAAACTTGATCCGGATAATTTTGCTGGTGGCTCGATTAAGCTTGATACGGAGGGTTCATCAAAAGCGCTTGAAAACGTGCTTGGCAAAACGCTGGATATGGATGCGCAAACGGCGGCCTTTGGTCTTGCGGAAGTGGTCGATGAAAACATGGCCAATGCAGCTCGCGTTCATGCGGTTGAAAATGGTGAAGACTTATCTGAATATACCATGATTGCTTTTGGAGGCGCCGCGCCACTTCATGCGGGTCGTCTGTGTGAGAAGCTGGGCGTTGATCGTTTGCTTGTGCCTGTTGGTGCAGGGGTTGGTTCCGCCATCGGATTTTTGAGAGCGCCTTTTAGTTTTGAAGCCAATCGTTCGGTTTATATGAGGCTTTCAGATTTTGCGCCAGAGCGGATTAAATCGCTTTTGACTGATTTGAAAGAAGAGGCAACAGGCTTTGTGCGCAATTGCGATGCGAAGTCTGAAATCCTTTCGGATTTTAAAGTTTACATGCGTTACTCAGGGCAAGGTTGGGAAATACCCATTACGCTCACAGAAGAGCAGGCAATGAACCCTGATGCAGATACGTTCCTTAAGTTATTTGAAGAAGATTATACAAATCTCTTTGGCCGTCCTGTTGCTGGTATGGATGTTGAAATAACGGTTTGGGCAGTGAATGCAACGACACCGCCAGAGGTGGTTGCAAGGCTGGATGAAGCACAGAGTGGTGAAGCTGCTTCTGTTACTTCAAAGCGTGATATTTTTGATCCTGCGTTGGGGGAGGCCGTTGAAGCTTCAATTGTCTTGCGAGATGACATGCAAGTTGGACAAACTGTTGAAGGACCAGCAGCGATTACGGAAGATGAAACAACCATCATCATGCCTTCAAGCAGAAGCGCTATTCGTCAAGCGGATGGTTGTATTGATATTATGGTAAAAGCGTAGGGAGAATTAAGATGGCTAAACAACACTCAAATGTCTCCTATCAGGTTATGTGGAACAGATTGATATCTGTCGTCGAAGAACAGGCACAAGCGCTGGTTCGTACTGCGTTCTCAACGTCGGTACGTGAGGCGGGTGATTTATCTGCGGGGGCCTATGACAAGGCTGGGCAAATGCTTGCGCAAGCGGTGACAGGTACCCCTGGCCACGTGAATGCAATGGCAGATGCAGTTGCTCATTTTATTCGACGTATTGGTAGCGATAATATGTTTGAAGGCGATGTTTACATCACTAATGACCCTTGGGAGGGGACAGGTCACCTGCATGACATTACCATTGTCACGCCGTCTTTTTATAAAGGACAGCATGTCGGTTTCTTTGCTTGTACAGCGCATATTGTTGACATCGGTGGGCGAGGCTTTGGTGCCGATGCTGCGAGTGTTTATGAAGAAGGACTTTATATCCCGATCATGAAATTTGCCCATAAAGGCGAAGTTGATAAAACGCTTGTGGCGATCGTGCGCGGTAATGTTCGCGAACCTGATCAACTGATCGGCGACATGTATGCGCTTGCAACCTGTAATGAAATTGGTCACCGTCGTTTGGTTGATATGATGCAAGAGTTTGAACTAGATGATCTCAATGGCATTGGTGAATTTATTTTGGAGAACTCGCGCCGTGCAACGCTAGAGCGGATTGCAGCATTGCCGCGTGAAACTGCGTCGGGTGAAATGACGGTTGATGGTTTCTCCAAACCGATTACGCTCAAAGTGAAGCTGACGATTGAAGAAGATCGTATCATTTCAGATTTTGAAGGGTCATCAGGGCTGGATAAAAAAGGCATTAATTGCCCGCTTGTTTATGCCAAGGCCTATGCCTGCTACGCGCTTAAATGTGCGATTGCGCCTGAGATACCCAATAATGCTGCATCGCTTGCACCGTTTGAAATTCAGGCACCTGTCAATTCCATCGTTAATGCAATTCATCCGGCACCTGTTGCATTGCGTCATATTGTGGGTCATTTCGTACCCGATACGGTTTATAATGCGCTCGATAAAATCCTGCCAAATCTGGTGCCAGCAGAAGGTGCGGGGTGTTTATGTAATTTTCAGGTATCACTGCGCCCACGCACCGACGCACCTGCACCAGAACATGCAGTGCGTTCGGAAGTTCTGACGTTTAACTCAGGTGGTGCTGGTGCAAGGCCACAGCATGATGGATTAAACGCAACGGCATTTCCATCTGGTGTGATGACCATGCCTGTTGAAGCAACCGAGCATGTTGGGCCAGTGATTATCTGGCGAAAGGAATTGCGTCCTGATAGTGGTGGTGCTGGCAAGCAACGCGGCGGCCTTGGTCAAGATATGGAAGTAGGAGCGCGCGAGGGGCATGAGTTTGATTTCCAAGCGATGTTTGACCGTGTGGACCATCCTGCACAAGGTCGACAAGGTGGCAAGAACGGCGCGCCAACAACGATTGCCCAAGATGATGGAACAAAGATGTATGGCAAGGGTAAGCAGTTTGTACCGCATGGGAGAAAAGTCATGCTGGCATTCCCGGGTGGAGCAGGTTACGGTGATGCGTCGCAACGGGATGTTGAACTTGTCAAAAGAGACCTTGCTCGCGGTTATATTTCAGCAGAAACTGCCAGCAAGGATTATGGATTAAGCGCTGAGGATATCAGCGCAATTGAACAAGCTGTAAAACGTGGGGAGATAGCGTAATGGCTCTACAAACTCAAACACCAAAACAAACTTCCTATGATGTCGTCATTGTTGGTGGTGCCATGTATGGTTCATCGGTTGCATGGTGGACAGCGCAGAACCCAGATTTTGATGGCTCCATTTTGGTTGTTGAACGTGATCCGACGTATGAGTTTAC
>CALAIO010000325.1 GCA_937923355.1 uncultured Rhizobiaceae group bacterium
GCGCGTTGTTTTTTGCTCTCCATACCGCTCAGAACCGCAATCAAGCGCTGGCCATCTCTTATAGCTGATCCAACGATGGCATAGCCGCTGGCTTCTGTATAACCGGTTTTCATACCGTCAGCGCCAATTTTCATACGTAACAATGGATTTCTATTGCGCTGATTGATCTTGTTCCATTCAAATTCTGGCTCACTATAAAATTGATAGTAATCTGGGTATTCAGTAATCACATGGCGCGCCAATTTGGCTAGATCACGAATGGAAACATATTGTCCTTCTGCAGGTAGTCCCGTTGAATTGACAAAATTGGAATTGTTTAACCCTATGGCACGTCCGCGTTCATTCATTAAACTTGAAAATGCCTCCTCAGAACCACCTAGCCCCTCTGCTATGATAATTGAGCCATCGTTTGCGGATTGAATAATTACGCCCCGTATAAGGTCAGCAAGTGGAATTTCAGAATTTAGCTTGGCGAACATGGTAGAGCCGCCAGAACTCGTGCCACCCTTGCGCCAGGCGTTTTCACTAACAAAGAAATTATCTTGCAACGAGAGGTTGCCATTTTTAAGTTGGTTAAAAACTACTTCCATCGTCATGATTTTAGCCAAAGAGGCAGGTGGTATCTTAGTGTCTGCTTCCTTAGCAAATAATATGGTGCCCGTATCAGCATCTAAAAGCAGTGCCTGTTTTGCTTTTGTTTGATAAAGTTGAGCATTTGCCAGCCCAACCATCATAAGCATTATAAGGGCAGAAAAGAACGTGAGTGAAATATGGCGAAATAAACTAAAATACATGGCACAATCATCAATTTTGGGGCTGATATTTTTAGTTTTACATTTGGATAGGCGTGCATTCAAGCATTAGAATAATTATTATTTAAAAACGGTACTATTATTTCTGCTTATAAAGAGAAATCCCAGAAATTTTAGCCGCTTCAAGTACCTTGGAAGTTTCTTCTTCAGCAACAATAAGCAGCAATATATCACCCTTACTATTGGTAGAGGATATACGCTGCGAAATGCCATTTGTTTCAAAGGCATCTTGAGCCTTTTCGTATGCTTCATCGCCAATAAACGGACCAAATTCCAAACGAACTAGGTTTTTCATGCCGGTGTCTGGTTCTTGTAACTTATGATGACCTAAAACAGTATCAAAAGCGCTGAACGCGTTATGATTGGTATGATTTTCAGCATAGCTATTAATTAGACCTGCAGGACGCGGAACATTTGTATTTGGCGAGCGTGAAGTTGGAACAGGTGCTGTAAAGCCAACGCTTGTTGCTTGATTGATCTGAGCTTGCGTTGGTGTGGTTCTCTTTGTCTCAACTTGCGCTAAGACAACTCCTCTACCTGGTAATGCAGGAATAGAGTTTTGATCAACACGGCCAGGATTGTAACTTGCAATCAGAGTTTTTTCATCTAGCCCATGCAGAGGTGCTTTACCTGCATATTCCACTTTTACCTTTGCTACGCCCTGTTTGGTGTAACCCAAAAGTTGCGCGGCGCGAGCGGATAAATCAATCACACGATTTTTAGAAAATGGACCGCGATCATTCACGCGCACGGTTACAGAACTACCATTTTCAAGATTGGTAACCTTGGCATAACTCGGTAATGGCATGGTTGGATGCGCAGCAGACAGGCTGTATTGGTCATAAACTTCACCATTTGCCGTCAAGCGACCATGAAAGTTGGGTCCGTACCAGGAAGCAAGACCTGTTTGACGTAAATTCGGATCAAGCTTGGGGTAATATTTCTTGCCTCGAATTGTATAAGGTTTGCCGATTTGATAGCGTCCGCCACCTTTTCGTACACCACGAGCGGTTGTTACACGAGGACTTCCTTTTACCCCATAAGCCTTGGAAGAGAACTTTGTTACATTCGATGTTTCTGCAGGCAAATGCGCTAATGTTTGAACTTGTGTTTGTGTTTCTGTGACAACTTCCTGAGTATCATTGGTAAGGTCAGCTATTGCAACGCGGTGATTGCTTGCTGCTTCTGGCGTTGGAACATTGGCTATAACGACGGGTTTTGTATTGTTACATCCAGCAACAACAACCAAAGAAATGATTAACGAAGAATATGTGCTCTTTCTTACTCTTAAACCAGAAGAAAGCTTATTTACAAAACGCATTGATGTTAATCCCCGTCATCAAGACTCTCATACGAGCCTTTTTTGTACTCAATACTGCATTCACACCAAACATGGCAAGATTATAGCCTAATCTGGGCAAGTTACGTATTTACTAACAAATCATGACCAAATTTGCATCATGTTTAATAAAATCATACCAAACGCGCATTATCCTACGCGTGCTGTGCCAGATCGACCGTCTTTTGATTTCCACTTAAGTTTATTGCCGCCAAGCTTTTCAAGGGTAAAACATTGTGTGAGACCATCGTACCACGTGGGGAATTTCTGACATAGCTCCTGCCCTTTTATCCACCATTTACCCGTTTCCTTTGGAGCAAAATAACGGCCCAGTGCTGTACCCGTTCCGTCGCCCTTTACAGATCCATTGGAATTATAAACAAGTGGGAACTCAACACCAAACCGTGTTGCCAATAAAACACGCTTACCAATGACAGTTTGTTTAATCTGTGTTGAACTTAAAACTTCTGCGTATGAGATGCTTGGCGATATAAGGGCAAGTGATAAAATGAATGCGCGTAATTTCATGATCTTTTCCGTTTTTATTTTGATATCCAAGTTACGCTTAAACTGGTGCATTAGTTTCAAATTGCCAGTGAGTTGACCCTTCACAAAACAATACAATTTCTTCAATGGATATTAATCTAATTGATATAACCTTCCCGAATAACAATTTGGCGGCATTGATATGGAGATAATACATGTTTGACCAGTCCTCAAAAACCATTGAAGTTTCAGTCAGAATGCTTGATGGTGCAACACTTCGCGGTGGCTTGATGCAATCTCAGACCGCAACATCACTTGAAGGGGTTTTATCAAAAGATACACCGTTTCTTGAATTTCTATCCAAAGATGGTCAGCGCAAGTTTATCCTGAAAAACCAGATTGCTTATGTCGAACCCGTAGAACCATTGCGTAAACCCGTTTTAGTAAATCCAAAAGACAGTCGTTATATCGATGCTTTTACAATGTTGGGTGTTCGCAAAGAATGTACTTTTGACGAGGCAAAAACAGCTTACCACCGTTTGGCGAAACAATATCACCCTGACAATTACTCAGGTATCGACCTGCCAGAAGAAGTTCAGCGCTATGTGACGGATATGTTCAGGCAGATCAACACAGCCTTTACGGAAGTACGCTCAGAGATACAAACCGCGGCTTAAATCCTATATTTAAATAATTCGTAATTGACAGATACCATCAGCCCATTTACCTATCATTAGATAGATAAATGGCTTGATGAGTTTTACTTTGATTAAAAATAAATATGATGTCGTAATCGTCGGTGCAGGAATTTCAGGACTGGCAACTGCATATCTTTTACAAGAAGCAGGAAAATCAGTTTGTATCCTTGAAGCTAGAAAAACTGCTGGAGGACGCGTTCGATCTGTCCTTGATGAAACAACAGAAAAACACATGGCCGATCTTGGTCCCTCATGGGTATGGCCGATGTTTCAACCTGTTGTAAGTCAATGGCTTGATAAACTGGGCTTGGAAACGTTCGAACAATACGACAAGGGCAATGCCATCTTGGATTATGGTGCCGAGCAAGGTGTTGAAGCTCGCTTTTTACCAGGTCAGGACGGAAATATGCGTGTCAAAGGTGGCACTCAAGCCATCATAGATGCCTTGGCAAGTAAGTTGAATGATGAAACCATCATTTACGATGCGCCAGTTAAAAGCATATCATCAAAAGACAACACTATTCTTCTGACAACGAACAATGCCGATGTCGAAACAGTCTCAGCAAATCAAATTATTATTGCTACCCCTCCCCGTATCGCAATTAAAACTATTGATTGGGACGTAGAATTACCACAAGAACTAAAGCATGCCCTTGATATGATGCCGACCTGGATGGCACCACACGCCAAGGTTTCTATCGTTTACGAGAAGGCATTTTGGCGCGAGCAAGGCTTATCGGGGCGCATAGCCAGTCGTGCTGGTCCTATTGTCGAAGGTCATGATCATTGCAGTCATGATGGTAAAACATCTGCACTATGGGGCTTTATCGGTTGGCCGCATGATATGCGCATTTCAATGGGCAAGGAACTGGAAATGCAAGTTCAAGCACAATTAAAAAGATGTTTTGGGGACGATAGTCCAGAGCCAACATCGATTACTATTGAAGATTGGTCACAGGATCCTTTAGTTACTTCACCAAATGATTTGACGGGTCCCATGCACCATCCAAGTGTTGGGCCAAATGTATTACGCAAAGGACATTGTGATAATCGAATTTGGTTTGCAGGCGCAGAAGTAGCACAGCGTAGCCCAGGACTTATCGAAGGTGCATTTGATGCCGCTAATCATGCGGCATCAAACATTTTAAAATTATAAACTGATCGATTTAAGCAGCAGCCAAATCTCTCTCAACATGGCGTAAATGTCCTGTTTTAATCCAGACACGCGCACCTTGCGAACCTGCTTTGGCTTTCACAGTAGATCCGATTGGCATACGCAGCCATGAAAGCTTCTTGAGTTGGTCACCACTTTCCTCAAAGCTGCCATCGATGACGAGGATTTCTATTCCACCTTCGTCTTCTACTACAACCGACGTATCAGCCGCCCACTCTTCCATGCGGACTTCCTCATACTGGTCTTTGTGGAGCGGCGTAACGGATACACCAGGTCTGTCGGCATCCTTGGTTGAAACCAAT
>CALAIO010000326.1 GCA_937923355.1 uncultured Rhizobiaceae group bacterium
ATGCTTTCATAATGCGCTCGCGGTAAGCCTTCGCGTCCATAGTGGTCACTACAGGCGGTACAAGATTTGGCATAATGATTGCGCGGGCAAAGTCTTTTGCAGAATGTTCGATGACCCCTTCGAGCATCGCACCATCGCGCAAATGCAGGTGCCAGTCGTCCGGGCGCTTAATTGTGAGTGAGGTCATGTGCAAAATCCTGAAAATACGTTATGTCTTTTGTATCGTTACTGCGTTTCTTTTTCAAACCCAATGAAGGAACTACCCACATGACAAATCGAGTTGAAAGTGTAGAACAATTGGAAGCGCTTTATGGGGAGGTGGGTCAAGCTTCTCTTGTGAAGGAAGTGGCAGAGATTATTCCGCAGTATCGAGCATTTATTGAAAAATCTCCTTTCTGTTCCTTGGCGACTTCCGGCCCTGAAGGACTAGACTGTAGCCCGCGCGGTGATGTTCCAGGCTTCGTTCGCATTCATGATGAACGCACCTTGATGATGCCAGATCGTCGCGGCAATAATCGTTGCGACTCGCTTAGAAATATTGTTCGTGATCCAAAAATTGCACTTTGCTTTTTAATCCCCGGATCCCGCACAACGCTACGGGTAAACGGCGAAGCTTATTTGTCGATTGATCCTGAACTCAGAGCCAGCTTTGCTGAACAGGGCAAAGAACCGCGCAGTGTTATCGTGATAAAGACGCAAGCTATTTACTTCCAATGCGGCCGGGCAATTATTCGCTCCAAACTCTGGGAACAAGAGGCACAAGTTGAACCTGCAACGCTTCCTACCCCCGGAGAGGTTTTGGCCTATCTTTCTGATAACGAAGTGGGCGGGCAGAAGTATGATGATGAATGGGAAGACCGTGCCAATAAAACCATGTGGTAAAAACAGATTGCCTTTTATTCCAATAAGCCTAAAGACTTGCCCATGAGTTTCTTTCTTCAAACCCTGTCGGAAATTTTCAAAGCCTTTGGCCTTTTTATAAAAGGTGATGCGAAAGCCAATGAGCATGTTCACATTTCAGAAGCCCATTGGTTACTGTCCTGGCTTATGGTGATTGCCAGTGTCTTGATATATTCAGCCTATTTGCCCAGTGCGTTTATGAGTGACCTTACTCAGGAAATCTTGCCTGAAAATACGAACTATTCCGACTTCAGGTCTGCTAATCTGTTGTCTTTTGCTTTCGTTTTTGTGACGGGCTATCTCATCGTTTATCTCTTGGCCAAGCCGCTTGAATATGAAGGCAATGTGAGGCGTTATATCATCGCGCAAAACTGGATTTTGCTTATCAGTATTCTGTTTACCCTGCCTATCTCACTGAGCATCGCTTCGGGGGATAGCCCCTTTGTCAGTCTCTTCATATTTACGTTCTTGTTCCTGCTGTTCTTTGCCTATCGATCGATCAAGATAACGCTCGGCATCAACGGCCTAAAAGCCTTCATGCTTTTGTTGGTGCTGGTGGTGTTTGAACTAACTGCAGACGGAATGATTGACGACTGGTATGGACTAAAACGCGAAGTGGTTTCTAATAACCCACCTTCATAAAATATAACCCATAGGGTACCGCAACGGGGCCGCATCTTGTGCGGTCTTTTGCGTGTAGGGCATCGACCAGATCCTGTTTTGACCATTTGCCATCACCGACCAAGCGTAGGGTGCCGGCAAAGGAGCGAATTTGATTGTGCAGGAAGGCTCGCGCTTCTGCGATAATTTCGATTTCCGTTTCGCTGATACGATTGACATCCAACTTATCCAAGGTGCGGATGGGAGATTTTGCCTGACAGTCGGTTGAACGGAAGGTTGTAAAATCATGCTCACCGATAAGCTCTTGCGCAGCTTCGTGCATGGCTTCAACATCAAGCGGGAAACGCACCCATAAGGCGCGTTCCAAATCCACTGTCAATGGTGCACGACGATTGATGATGCGGTATTTATAAGAGCGGAATTTTGCAGAAAATCTTGCGTCAAAATCATCTGGCGCTTCCTCAGCACTAATGACAGAAATCGGGTGACCCTCAAGTTTCAATAGCCCGTTAGTTGCTTCCATGATTTTAAAAGGCTTCCAGGTCTTTTCAAAATCAACATGAATAACTTGCCCACGCGCATGGACACCCGCATCAGTGCGCCCTGCTCCAAAAACCAAAACCTCATGCTGAGCAAATTGGCTCATGGCTTTTTCGATTGCATCTTGAACCGTCGGCAGGCCTTCCTGACGCTGCCAGCCTTTGTAAGGCATTCCGTCATATTCTATGGTAAGCTTGTAGCGCGGCATTAGAGAACTGCCTCAATTTTATTGCCACGCAAAAATTCTTCCGCGGATTGCGCCTGTTTGCCAGCTTTTTGAACGCGAGCGAGTTTCACCGCCCCTTCGCCACAACAGATGGTGAGATCATCAAGCAGTTGACCTGCCTTGCCGGAACCATCGGCCAATTCGGAACTTAAGACTTTCACGCGTTGTAGCTTTCCGCCCAGCTGCATTTCACACCATGCGCCAGGAAAGGGTGATAGCCCGCGAATGTGATTGTGAACTTCTTCCGCAGACCTAGACCAGTCGATACGGCTTTCTGCTTTTTCGATTTTGCTGGCGTAAAGAACACCGTCCCCTGATTGCTCTATCAGAGATAAGCCATCATTTTCTAACGCGCTTGCTGCTTTGACCATCAAACTTGCCGTCATTCGAGACAATGCATCGTGCAATTCGCCAGTTGTCATGTTTTCGGTGATCTGCATTTTCTCAGCTAATGCGACGG
>CALAIO010000327.1 GCA_937923355.1 uncultured Rhizobiaceae group bacterium
GGTTGTAACCACTGCCCCCGGTTTTGCTGAAACCTACAAGGATTGGAGTGAAGCAGGTTGGAATGCGATTTCCGGACCTGAAGAGTTTGGCGGGCAGGGATTGCCCAACATGCTTGCGGTTGCCGCATCAGAAATGTGGAATTCTGCTTCCATGGGCTTTGCGCTTTGTCCTTTGCTAACGATTGGTGCGATTGAAGCAGTTGCAACGCATGGCTCAGATGAATTAAAGGCAACTTATCTCGAAAAGCTTGTCTCTGGCGAATGGACAGGAACCATGAATCTGACGGAGCCTGCATGCGGGTCTGATTTGGCAGCGCTAAAAACACAAGCCAAACCGCAAGGCGATGGCACTTACCGTATCTTTGGGCAGAAGATTTTCATCACATATGGCGAACATGACATGACAGAAAATATCTGTCATCTGGTTCTAGCACGTCTTCCGGATGCGCCTGCGGGTACACGCGGAATTTCGCTCTTTCTTGTGCCTAAGTTTTTAGTCAATGATGATGGCAGCCTTGGCGCTCGCAATGATGCTTTCTGTCAGTCAATCGAACATAAAATTGGTATCCATGGTTCGCCAACTTGCGTTATGATTTATGGCGATGGGTTTGAAGGCACAGAGCCGGGTGCGATTGGCTATCTGATTGGCGAAGAAAATCGTGGCCTTGCTTGCATGTTCACCATGATGAACAACGCGCGCCTTAATGTGGGAACACAAGGTGTTGCAATTGGTGAGGCGGCTTATCAACATGCGTTGAATTACGCCAATGATCGCAAACAAGGTAAGGCATCAAGTTATAAAGGTGAGGGCATGGCGCCAATCATCCATCACCCGGATGTGCAGCGTAATTTGTTGACCATGAGATCCATGACGAATGCGGCACGTGGCATTTGTTATTCCTGCGCCTATGCACTTGATATGCAGCATCGTTCTGAGGGTGAAGAAGCAAAAATGTGGGCAGAACGCGCTGGCATTCTAACGCCAATCGCAAAAGCTTTCTCAACAGACATCGGTTGTGAAGTGGCAAGTATTGGCGTTCAAATTCATGGCGGCATGGGCTTCATTGAAGAAACAGGTGCTGCCCAATATATGAGAGACGCGCGCATCAATCCGATTTATGAAGGCACAAATGGTATTCAGGCGATTGATCTTGTGACTCGTAAATTACCACTTTCCGGTGGCGATGCAGTCAAAGGATACATATCTGATTTGCGCAGCATCGTTGAAGATGTGCGTGGCGCAAACCACGATGGCTTTGGCAAAACTGCGGAACTGCTCGATGGTGCCTTAAACGAAGTTAAAGAAGCAACTGATTGGCTTCTGGCTCAAATGTCAGAAGGAAAACTTGATGAAGCGCTTTCAGGTGCAACGCCATACCAGCGTTTATTTGGGTTGGCAGCAGGCGGTTGTTATCTTGCCAAAGCGGGTCTGGCAGATAATGATAAAGACAGAGCAAGTCTGGCGCGCTTCTACGCTGAAAACTTTGCAGCAGAATGTGCCGCCCTTAAACACACAGTAACAGGTGGCGCAGACAGCCTGCTTGCTGCTGGTGAACTCTTGAAAGCAGGATAATCCAATGACCGAAGTAGCTGACCGCATTTTAACGTCAATCGCCAATGGCGTTATGACCATTCGCATGAACCGTCCTGACAAAAAGAATGCCCTTACAGGGGATATGTATTCGCGCATGTCCGCAGGGCTTGATGAAGCTAATGGAAATGATGATGTGAATGCAATGCTCATTTTGGGTTCAACAGGCGCATTTTCATCTGGCAATGACATCGGTGATTTCATGCAAGTCGCAATGAGTGGTAATCGTGAAGACATGTCCGTCTTTGGCTTTCTGGAACGTATCATTCAAGCACCAAAGCCATTGATTGCTGGCGTTGATGGTCTGGCTATTGGCATCGGTACAACCATGTTGATGCACTGCGATTACGTGGTTGCCTCTGACACTTCGCTTTTCAAAACGCCCTTCGTTGATTTAGGCCTCGTGCCAGAAGCTGGCTCAAGCCTGATTGGCCCAGAAATGATGGGCTATCACAAAGCTTTCGCGCTGCTTGGCATGGGTGAGAGTTTCTCAAGCGAAGACGCAAAAGACGCGGGCTTTGTGAATAAAGTCACTTCTTCAGAAGAGCTTGAAGTCATAGCCAATCAAGCCGCACAAAACATCGCCGCAAAACCACAACAAGCGCTTAAACTTTCAAGGGATATGCTCAGGGGGGATCGTGCAGATATCTTGAAGCGTATGCGAGAAGAAGCGGTGCTGTTTGGGGAAAGACTGGAATCAGAAGAAGCCAAACAAGCCTTTATGAGCTTTATGCAAAAAGGTGCGAAAAAGGCAGGCTAGCAAATTTATGCGTCACCACCTGATGATGGTGTCGAGCGTGCCAATGCGACACCGATTATCAGGAAAATAACACCAAGCGAGCGTTTCCAGTCTAATTGCTGGATGGATGCGCCTAGCAGGCCAAAGTGGTCTATGGTAACTGCGGTGAAAATCTGCGCCACGACAACAAAAATAATAGCATTACCCACGCCAATCTTGGGCGCGACAAACGTTATCGAAACGATATAAATCGCAAAAAAGCAGCCACCCATAAAATGCCACCAGGAAACATTTTTAAACACTGCAAGGTCAGGTGCGTTAACGCCGCTTGCCAATGTAACAACGAGTATGGTCAAGAAAGCAACCACGCAAAGTGTAAGGGAAGCCCAATGCACGTTGCCTATTGTTTGCCCGTAGGCTGAATTGATCGTCGCTAGAATGGGAACTGCAACACCAGCCAGAACTGCGAGCATGGAATAGAAAAACGTTGCATTGATCATGGGGAGCTTTCTGCTGTTCGATGTAAATTAGCATCAATCTAATGGATAGTATTTTTGCCTTCAAGTTCAGTTGGCGATCTGCAAGGTAAGTTGTCCGTGAAGCCTTCAGTGCTTGCTTCAAATCAATCAGCTACCCGAACCTATACCTAAATTGCCGCCCAGGAAGTAATTTATCGCGATGAAAACCATTAGCAAAACCAGGTAAACGGCTGTTGCAGCCTGAGAAAGAATGGTTTGCTTTATATTGGCTGGTGGTTTCCACGCTATATAAAACATAGCGAGGCCTAACAGCCCCATTAAAATTGAAAAAACATAATGCAGCACGCGCTGTGATGCTTCGGTTTCGCTTGAACCAGTGGCTGAAAGTATAAATCCATCTGCCTGTATTTTTAAATAATAGGCAATGATGACGGATAAAAATCCAAGAAAGACAAGACGCATATTCATAATTTATCTCTCCAGCAATACGACGACTTCAACGTGTGGAGTGTATTTAAACTGATCAATAGGAATAATACGCTTTACGGTGAATCCGCCGTTGATCAAAATTTCCAAATCCGTTGCTAACGTATTTGGGTTACAGGATACAGCCGCAACTTTTTTAACGCGGGATTTCGCGATTTGCCTGCATTGAAGTTCAGCACCTGCACGCGGTGGATCGAACACAAGGCCATCCATTTTCTTTAATTCACCAAAGGTAACAGGTCGACGCTCAAGGTTACGCTTTTCAGTTTTAACTTGCTTAAGCTTTCCGCCTGTTTGTCGCCATGCCTGGTCAAGACTGCTTAACGCTTCGCCACTTTCTTCAACGGCATAAACGGCAGAATTTTCAGCTAATTTCAAAGCAAATGTTCCGATACCGCAGTATAAATCAGCAACCTGTTTGCACCCTTTCAAAAAGCCTGCAACAATTTCAGACATATCATCTTCTGCCTGTTTCAAGGCTTGCACGAAAGCGGCTGGTTGTGGTGCAACAATTGTGCTGGCAATTTCTATGTGCGGCTCAGCCGTTTTAATAAGCGTTTCTGCATTAACAGTGATGCGGGAAAACTTGTGAGCGATGGTCTTTTTAATCAAAACCTGACGCTCGGTTTCTAACAAGGGTTTTGCATCTTCAATTGCGATATCAAGTCCGTTTTTCGTGTCTAGCACAGAAACCCTCAACGGGTGTTTTATGGTTGGGACCGAATTTACAAGGTCATGAATTTTATCAAACTGCTCATTAATGCTTGGGACGAGCACTGGACAAGCATCAAGCGCCACGATTTCATTACTGGCTTTTTCAGTAAAGCCAAGTTGCATGCCTTCGGAGGTTCGTTGCGCATTGAAAACACATTTGCGACGGCTTGCATCCGCATAAGTCAAAAGCGCATCAGGCTTTATCTTAATCCCCACTCGAGACAATGGCTCGGTGACCAAACCCATCTTCCATTCAAGATATGCAGCCTCACCTATGTGCTGAAGTTGGCAACCTCCACACGTCCCAAACTGTTTACAAATTGGTTCAATGCGATGTTCTGAAGCTTCAATAATGGTGTCAATTTCCCGTCGAGGTCCGCTGCCCTTAACCGTGAGAGTCTCATCTTTCAAGGCATAGGGTACATAGATCGGGTTACTGTTTAAATGCGCAACGCCATCGCCTTTGTGGCCAACAAAATCAATTTTCACTTCAGTCATTTTTTATCGCCGCCATTAAAAACTCCTTGTTGCCATCGCCACCCTTGAGTGGGGAAGGCATGAAGTGCGTGACATTCCATCCAGGAAAATTATCCATCCAATCCTTGATGCTGTGTGCCGTTTGTATTGCTTGTGCTTCATCGCGTACAACGCCGCCCTTGCCAAGTCCTTCTTTGCCCACTTCAAATTGTGGCTTGATAAGAAAAATTCCTTGCGCACCTTCTGCCGCCATTTGCAGTGCAGGGGGAAGGGCCAACGTAAGTGAAATAAAACTGACATCGCAACTGATGAACTCTGGTGGCGTATCTTCCAAATCTTCAAGTGTCAGATCGCGCGCATTCAGGCCTTCAAGATTTACAAGCCTTGGGTCATCCAGTAATCGTTCATCCATTTGGTCATGACCGACGTCAACACCGAAAACACGCTTCGCGCCAGCATCAAGCATGATCTGACAAAAGCCGCCCGTTGAAGCGCCAACATCCAGAGCGATTTTATCTTTTGGAGAGTAACCGGTTTCTTTTAGGCCAAACTCAAGTTTAATCGCAGCTCGTGAAACCAGCCTTGCAGCAGGGTCGTCTACAACAATGCTTTCAGGGTCTAAGACATTGCGGGAAGGTTTAATTGATGCAGCGCCACCCATGGTGACACATCCACGCAAAATTGCATCACGTGCTCTTGCGCGTGATGCGTAATAGTTGTTTTCAACGAGCCATTCATCCAGTCTGATTTTTCCCATACAGTTCCTTGGAACAGCTGGTGCAGAAAGGCAACTTATTTTATTGGATTGCCGTAGCGGTCAAACTTTTCCCAGATTACTCTTGTTTTACGGTTTGTCTTTTGAATGCTGCCAGTCGTTGTAAGATCGATACCATTTGGTAAAAAGCTGATTGGAGGCAGGCTTTTGGAAGGTGCAGGCAAGAAACTTGTATTAACCTGCTTGTCGACCAAATCTTCCTTCGTCACCATGTCTGGTGTCTCATCATAACCAATGGTGCCACGAATATCGCCAATTTTCTCTGCAGCCTTGGCTGCCGCAGCTTTAGCTACTGTTTCGTCATATTTAACACTTTGAGCCAGCGCAGATGTACTGGTCATCAATGCAATCGCCACGCCTGCAACGGTAAACTTTTTCATACTATTCAACCCTTAATCCCGGTATTTGAATCAAAGTTTACAGGTTTTGGGTTATGGAAGCGGAAAGGAATTTGGTTACTGAAAGGTTAAATACAGCTTTGCGCAAAGGCGAGGGCTCGGGCAATAAAAACGCTCTCGCCCATATCAACCCACAGCCAAAAGCTTATTCCGAAGAAAAGCCCGGTGCCGGTTGTTAAAAAAGTTTTCTCAATAAGTGACATGCTTAGCTATTTTTTATTAAGCGTCGGAGTTTTTCAAGGGCAATCTCGTCATTCTCACCAAAAGAGATCGTACCTTTGAAGCTACCGTCTGATTTAAACATCATTACAAACGCTGAATGATCCATTGTGTAATCGCCGTCACCATCGCCAAGATCAACTTTCTTGGAATAAATTTTATAAGCGCCAAGTGTTTTTGACATTTCATCAGGATCGCCAGTGACTCCAGTGATACGAGGATCAAAGGCGGTTACATAGTCTTTCATGACCTCAGGATTATCGCGCTCTGGATCAACTGTGAAAAAATAAAAATCAAGCTTGTTACCATCCTGCCCTAAGTCCTTCATCCATGAAGCGACTTCCAAAAGAGTTGTCGGGCAAATGTCCGGGCAATTAGTAAAGCCAAAGAATATTGCATGATGGCGTCCCAGAAGGTCATCGCGTGTAATAGGCTTGCCTTCATGATCGACAAGATTAAACGGTGCACCCAGAGGTTGAACGGCTTGTTGTGTTTGATCAGGTGTTGAGTTCTGGCTTACAAAAGCGTAACTCACCACTGCCGCAAGAACGGCAACGCCAATCCATAACATGAGACGAAGTGTTTTCATGATAAACCCTGATTAATCCTGTTTGGATTGTTTTAGAATTTATTGTTGGCGCAGACAAATCAATTGCACGTTAGAAAATGCGGCAGATTGGCATGGTTAGCTTATGCAGGATCTAGCGGCTCAGTACCATTAGGATTGCCGGAGCCATCCAGTCTGATTTTTTCAACTTTATCTTCGGCAACTTTTAGAAGTTTGCTGCAATGGTTGCGAAGCGCTTCACCGCGCTCATAATGGGCAATGGATTTATCAAGCGCAACATTGCCTTGTTCCAGGCTTTCAACGATCGTTTCCAATTGCTCCAAGGCCTGCTCGAAGTTCATGTCTTTGATATCGCTGTTATCTTCGCTCATTTTAAAATCCACTCTTCCTTGCGCACATTCTTTTCTTTTTGATTACGCATCAAAAAGGAATGGGCTTTTAACCCGTCATAAGACGGTTTACATGGGCAGAGGCAGACTCTGCAAGCCCTTCCAGATCATATCCACCTTCAAGTAGGCTTACAACGCGACTATCGCAACATTCGTCAGCCACTTCCATCAGCTTGCCCGTAACCCAATCAAAATCATCAGCAACCAGATTAAGCCCTGCAAGCGGGTCTCGGTAATGCGCATCAAAGCCTGCTGAGATCATCAAAAGATCAGGCTTGAAATTATCAAGCGCTGGCAAGACACGCTCACGAAATGCTTCTTTAAATTTTGAACCATCATCGCCGTTTGATAATGGCGCATTGAAAATATTACCTTCGCCGGTTTCACCCAAAGCACCTGAACCCGGATAAAGCGGCATTTGGTGTGTTGAAGCAAACATCACACTTGGATCATCATAGAAAATATCTTGCGTACCATTGCCGTGATGAACATCAAAATCCACAATCGCAATGCGTTCCGCCCCATAAGTTTGCTGGGCGTATCGCGCTGCAATCGCGATGTTGTTGACAAGACAAAAGCCCATCGCCGTTGTCTTTTCTGCATGGTGGCCAGGTGGGCGCATGGAAACAAATGCGTTGTCGGCTTCTTTTTTGAAAACGGCATCCACAGCATCCATGGCAGCACCACAAACATGGCTAACCACTTCCCAGCTTTTGGGGCTGGCACTGGTATCTGCATCAACAGTCGTAATTCCCGTTTCAGGAATGTTGTCTTTAATCATCTTCAAATGAGATTTTGGATGGGCTACTTCAAACCACGCTGTATCAGCAATTGGTGCTTCTTTTCGAACAAGGGCGTCAAATTTTGGTTCAGCAAATGTTTCGTCCAAAACCTTTATGCGGTCCGGTCGCTCCGGATGACCAGGCGGTGTAATATGCTCTACGGACAAGCTATGTGTATATAGTCGCGTGGTCATAGGTTACTTCCATCACATGTGAAAGATGAGTTTGCGTTCTATCGAGGTCTTACAGAATATATTTTACCATCATCTAGACCCAGCAGAAACTCAACCCTACCATTATTTTCACGTGCGCCAATAGCCCTGTTAATACGTGCCGGTAATGCAACGCGTGCCAGTTCCTTGAATTGTCCGCGCTCAGTGCCAACCATCAAAAGTTCATTGCGTCTTAGCGATGGCAAGATCAGATCAGGAATTCGGTTGTTGTTAACATCAGCTACAGTCGAGAGGCGAAGCTCGTTTGAGCCAATGAAGTGATTGGAAAAGCCTTGGGCTTGGGCCACTTTTGCCAAGCGACCGTTTCTGAACCTATAAAACTGTAAAACACCAGCAAGGTGAGGGGTGATAACCGCAGCAATATCAGGGCGACGATTGCCACCAAAATTATTAATCTCAGCAATATTCAGCCAACGATTTGGCGTACCAATAAAAGGCGTCTGCGCAATTTTGGTAAAGGCGTTTGCGTTAAGACCAAAGACAGCAATCGAAGCACCAGCTCTTTGAGAGGAAAGAATGGTAATAACTTCTGTTGTGCCATTACGGTCAAGGTCAGCCAAGCGTGGTGCGATGTCTTCAAAGACTTCTGTGCTTGGCAGGCGGAACGTAAATGTTTCACCACGTGAATTTTTCACCTTGAGGCTACCAGCTTCAACGCCGTCACCCAATACTGCGTGTCCATAGCGTGTTGTGGGTTCGCTATACCATGCTTCAACAATATCACCAGTGCCCGTAGTAACACGTCCATCTGGCAGGCCGTTTTCTGCTATCGCTCTTTGGTCAGGAACGATCGATGCAGGTACAGAGCCATCTGTTATCTCTTCAACAATCCACGTGAGAGCATTATTATTGGGTTGCACGGTTTGTGATTTTGCAGAAACGTTAACCGCTGAAAGGCCAGCAAATGCGAGCGCCAGAAGAAGCTTTCGTGCCTGTTTAACCATCAGTTATCCTCCGTAAGTGTTTCTGTGATTTCAATGCCAAAGCCCTCTAGTCCAACATAATGGCGTTCACGAGAAGCATGCAGCTTAATTGATTGAATTCCAAGGTCTTTCAAGATTTGCGCACCAAGCCCGATTTCCAACCATTCGTCTTCGCGCGACTGGGCTGTTTCATGATCCTCACGATCACTGGCGTTTAGTGCATCTTTCATGCGGCCATGTCCACTGGCAACCCCGACAGAGCCTTCGCGTAAATAGACAATGACGCCACGCCCGCTGGCAGACATTTTGTCCATCATATCGCGAAGCTGATTGTTTGCGCCGAAGGCATCGTTGAGAACTGATTCAATCTGCAAACGCACAGGTACATTCTGCCCATCACGCACATCACCATAGACCACTGCCAGATGGTGCATGGTGTCCCATTTGGTCTTATAGGTATAAGCTTGAGCAGAACCGGAAGCTGTATTCACTTCAAAACTATCAATGCGGTCAATCAGGCTTTCTTGACGTTGGCGATATGAAATCAAATCGGCAACAGAAACGGTTTTGAGATTATTGGCTTCCGCAAATTCCATAACCTGCGGGCCGCGCATGACAGTGCCATCATCGTTGACGAGTTCCGAGATAACACCGACTTCTGGCAGTCCTGAAAGCTTGCACAAATCAACTGCAGCTTCAGTATGTCCAGATCGGATTAGCACGCCGCCTTCCTTGGCAACCAGCGGAAAAATATGCCCCGGCCGTGAAAAATCCTGTGCCGCTGAATTCGGGTTCGCCAGTCCGCGCACGGTAGACGTGCGATCATCCGCAGAAATACCTGTCGTTGTTCCATGTTTGTAATCAACTGAAACTGTAAAAGCCGTTGCATGTGGATCATCA
>CALAIO010000328.1 GCA_937923355.1 uncultured Rhizobiaceae group bacterium
TGCCAACACAGCAACACCATTTCGCTGCCAGCCGGATAGCAAGATGAACCAGCCTGCCATATTCTCTATGTTTGAAATGACCCGCGCTATGATGTTTCCCCTAAAGTCACTTTTCGTAAAAATCGAATCAATCAATATCCCTGCTTTATGCTTAAACGATAGAACGGGAAATGGGAATCAAGAGTTGGAATAAAGCCTAAACGCAATTGGTAATTCTTTCATATTCATGGGCGGGCATGCGCAGAATGATCTATTTAGCAGAAGCATTGGGTTTAAACCGCTTTGGAAGCCAGCGTGAGGCAGACATTGCGAGCGAAATCAAAACTATTTGGAGTATAGGCACCAGAATCATTTCGAGTGACTCTACACCACCTTCCACCACTAACGGCTCTGTCAGAAAATCTAAAATCATTGGATATGATTTTGCGCCAAAGGGTGTGTTATAAAAATAGAAATAATAGGACGCAGCAATAGATAAAATCATTGCTATGGAAATCAATTGCAATCTAAGTTTGGTAATATCGAATGAACGACACAAAATATTGGCGACGATAAACGGTGTCAGTGTGAAATAGCCTACTATGAAAAATGCTTCCGAGAACAAATAATCAAATGCTCGGAAGACCCAGTACAATGTAAAAAATCCACCTATTATGGTTAGCCACAAAGAAAATAAATAGGAGCGTTGGTTGATATAGGTTTCCATTTTTTTATCTCTTTTAATTTTTTGTTTGATGGAATGAGAAAGCCGGTGGATACTTCCACCGGCTTATTAGTTTGTTTAAGTCTTAAGGTTGAACCCGGTAAGTCTTACAGCCATGAGCATGAATGTGTGCTTTCTTGCTGTGCTTGTGCACGTGACGGTGCTTGCGGATCTTCTTATGGCAGTGACGCGTATTTGCCTGAATGTAGATGCCACGCTTGATACGCTTCTTGCCCTTTTGTGGCGGTTGTGGTCTTACAGTACAATTTCCGAAACCACATGGGTTGAGTGGATCCTGAACTACAAGGCCGCCGGGTGGAAGTTGGATGCCTGGATTTGTTGGTCTTAGGTCTGGTAAGTTCGGTAAATTTCCAGCACCAGGAACAGTAGGCAATATCGGGTTTCTTGATACTACGCGACCACCACGGTTTTTCTTAATATCGCGATTAGTCTTAATACCTGGGCGACCCTTACCTTTGATTCTACCTTTAGAGATCTTGGTGCGGTTTAGTTTACGGCCGCCTTTAAACCTAGACTTACCACCACCTTTGAAGCTTGATTTTCCACCTTTAGCCTTGGCAACAATAATGTAGTTTTCTGTTTCAACTGTTTCCACAATATTTGCAGTTGATAGTGATGGTGCAAAACCAGCTGCTTCTGCTGTTGTGCTAGTCGCGAAGTTTCCGCCTAGTGTCAGTGCAGTAATTGTAGCTACTGCGATGCTTGTTTGTTTTAGTGTTGTAAACATTTTCTTTTTCCTTCTACCCGAGAGACAGATTGTCTGTCTCTTTCGACAATTCAAAAGTAGAACGGGTGCGTTCACAAAAATGTGTAATCTATCACATAAGTGTGTATTAAAGTTTATACGATTTAAAATTTGTTTAAATAACAATATCTTATGATTTATTTTTTACTTTTAAAAAAGTTTTTTCTTTTTTAATTTACCAATAACCAGCTTTTCACTAGCCCGATTCCCTTTAGTTTTGAGGATTTTACGGGTTCAAATTTATAATCATTTTTTAGATATCGATGTGTTTCTTCTGAAACATGTATGCGTCCAGTTTGACCACTAGACTCTAATCGTGCGGCCAGATTGACAGTTGAAGACCAAACATCATAAGCAAATTTTGCCTTTCCAATAACGCCAGCCGTTATTGGTCCTGTTGCAATCCCGATTCTAAGATCAAATTTTTGGTTGTTTTGCTGAGATACATTTTTAGCTATTTTTAGCATAGAGATTGCCATTTTTAGCATTCTATCAGCATGATCTTCCTTTAAATCAGGAACGCCACTAACAGCCATATAAGCATCCCCAATAGTTTTGATCTTTTCAATTCTATATTCCATGCCAACAGTATCAAACTTGGAAAATAACTGATTCAGAATTGAGACAATCTCTTCGGCTTCCAACCTTTCCGACATAGAAGTGAAACCAACTATATCGGCAAAAAGAACTGTTGCCTCGTCAAATCTGTCTGCAATGGGATCGTTTGGATATTCAATAAGCTGATCAGCAATTTGAGATGGAAGAACATTATTCAACAGTCGCGCGGATCGCGCTTCTGCATCCGCCGCTACTCGAAAAGCGTACCAGACGACCAAGCCTAATATAATCATAATGGTAGTTGCTGAAAGAATATACATCTGCGCAATGAAAGGATCACCAGCAGCCATTTGTATTCGACCTGTTGGAAACAAGAAATGACATGAAACATGTCCAACAATACAAACGACTATCACAAAGGCAATAAGTCGTAAGTGACTTAAGCCAAAAATGACAAAAGCAATTGCAACTGCGCCTATGTAATTTAAGTGTATACCTGAATCCCTTCCAAGCTCAGAAACGAAGAAAAACAAGGCAATCGCCGTTGTTGTCGTTAAAACGATTGGACTGGCAATAGAGCTATAACGATGCCAGTAAGGGGCAGTTGTAGTTATTACCGCGGATATAAAGTTCCCAAGGATCATCCATTTAAAGTTTATGAAATCCTGAATGGAGAAACTGATAATAAACGATAGACAAGACAGCGCTGACAAATAACCTGCCATATTTACAATCAACAAGCGCTTTTTAGTTTCGCGATCATATCCAGAAATGCCATATCGCAATGCCCAGTCAGAACAGCGCACTAACAGGTTGCTATTTTCTGTAGAGACGTCACGATCTAAATTGAAAAGGCCTTTAGCTTTGTCTGATTGATTGGTCATTCAAGGACAATACTCACAAAATGCATACTTCGTAAGAGGGAAATTAAAAACCAATTATATGTATAATAATGCTTATCTGTAATATTCAAATAAAATGAAAGAACCACCGCAATCAAAATCGCTCCCTTTGGAAGCTAATTGAAATTGCCGACTAGCGTTGATGACTGCTTTGCTCTGAAAAAGTTCTTTTAATTCTCTGTCAAACCAGGTGTTGGCAAAACCAAATCAGGAGCCTGCTCAATAATTTGGGTAACAAAATGATTAGAACCTGGCATTATCGTATTAGTGGTAGATTTTAACATGTTGCCAGTTTCCTTATCCATCCAAAACTTGATAGTTGTCTTAAATGGTGCTTCTGGCGTTACATCAAGGTCAGCTTGTACGGTGTAAGCATCTTTACCGTCGTAAACCTCAGTGCCGCATTCTTCATTACCAATTTTTGCCAATCCAGTTGTTTTTGCAGCAAGAGCTGCCTCGTCTAACTCCTTGGCCGGTAGATCACGCACTTTATTCCATGATGTACCTTTGTCATTAGAGATAAACATCTGCTGGTTATAAATTAGCGACCATGGCGCTACAGGGACAAGTGCTTGAGAAAGAATGTGGTCATCACCAATTGAGAATATATTGAACTTCTGTTCATTTTCTCCATTAATGGTTGCTGTATTATAAGACCTAAAAGATTTTTGTGATTTCTCGTCAGGGGCAAATATTTTAATAAATTGTTCGCGACACGTTTCAGCATGAGCTGGTTGGATGATGTTGGAAAACAAAGCTAATACTAATAGAGTTTTTTTCATAAAGATGCCGACCCTCAAATACTTAATTTATAGGGTATTATAAGCAGAAAAATTTTAATGTCAGCTAAGTTCGCAACGCACTGTTCATTTGAATTATGACAGACTGAACTAACCGGACAGTTCGGAATAGGGTATCTACAGTTAGGTGAGTGCTGATCTTGATTAATTATCAAGCGCCCATAAAATCCAGACTCTAAGATCTTTTTGTGCGGCGTCTTCCGGAGCGGACCAGTTCTACGCGCTTGATTCTGCGGGGGTCGGCTTCCATGACGCGGAACTCGAAGCCGTTGTTGCTGATGACTTCGCCGCGCACGGGAACGCGGCCTGTAATGTCAAAGATAAGCCCGCCGATTGTATCGACGTCATCTTCATGTTCACCAAAAGCAAATTCATCGCCCAGATGTTCCCGGATATCATCAAGCTCGGCCTTGGCGTCACAGATAAAGGTTCCATCGCCTTTGTCTTGAATTAAAATATCATCGCCGTCGTGCTCGTCTTCAATTTCACCGACAATTTCTTCAACGATATCTTCAAGCGTCACCAAACCATCTGTACCACCGTATTCATCAATCACGAGGGCAATTTGCATGCGCTCTGCCTGCATTCTGGCCATCAGTTCGCGCGCACCCATAGAAGGCGGGACAAACATAACCTCACGCACCAGCTTAAGTGCCGAGATCGGCTTTGACAGGCTAACCTTCTTGAAATCAAGATTGGCTGGCAGTTTTGAACGTCTTTTGGAGGCTTCTGCCTTTGTGAGCGAGGATGTTTTGGTGATGTGAGCCACCAAGTCACGAATATGCACCATACCTTTTGGGTCATCCATGGTATCGCCATAAACAGGCATGCGCGAGTGACCCGACTCGTTAAACAACTTTAAAAGTTCGGCAAGGGTGATTTCTTCTGTAACCGCAATAATATCGGCTCTTGGAACCATTACATCCTGAACACGGACGTCGCGAAGACGCAAAATACTGGTAAGCATGTTACGTTCATCAAGCGAAAACCCTTCGGCAATGCCTTGTCCTTCGGAAAGCGCGTCTTCCAGATCTTCGCGGTTTGTTGTGCCGTTTTTCCTACGGCCAAAAATACTATAAACCCACGAGAACAAATACTCGGTTTTGCTCTTGCCACTTGCTTCTTCAACCGGAACAAGCGACTTGCCCGGTTCTAATGGATCTTCAACGCCAGATGCGACGTTGTCTTTTGCTTCAGGAATTTGAGTGTTTTCACTCATCAGAATGTTTCATCTTCATAAGGGTTGGCATCGTAGGGGTCTTCAATGCCAAGTTCATTTAAAATTTTCGTTTCAAGGCTTTCCATTTGGTCTGCCTCTTTGTCGGTTTCATGGTCATACCCGAAAAGATGTAAAAAACCGTGAACAACCAGATGACTTAAATGGTCTTCGAAAGTCTTGTTTTCAAGAGTTGCTTCACGCTGCGTTGTTTCAAGCGAGATAACAATATCCCCCAACATCATGCCAGCTGCTTCTCCAACCGCTATATCCTCACCCGGGAAAGATAGCACATTGGTGGGTTTGTCCATCTCACGCCACTGATGATTGAGCGATTGAAGTGTCTTATCGCCAGCCAGAACAAGGCTTAGTTCGGCTCCTTGCGGAAATTTCAAACCAGCGATTTCAATCGCTTCAGAAAGTATGTTTACAACTCTGGCCAAAAAGGCGGTTTCATCAATTGAAACCCCGTCCTGCAAAGATAAATCAATCGTTGGTATCATCAGACTTTTTCTTTTTTCGCAGAACATCATCATAGGCATTGACGATTTCGGCAACCAATCTGTGGCGTACAACATCTTTTGCGGTGAACCTGATTTTTGAAATGCCTTTAATGCCACCCAAAAGATCAAGCGCTTCCACCAGACCCGACTTCACACCACCCGGCAAATCGACCTGACTTGGGTCACCAGTTACAATCATGCGAGAATTTTCACCAAGACGTGTCAAAAACATTTTCATCTGCATGGATGTGGTGTTTTGCGCTTCATCCAGAATAACTGCCGCATTTGACAAGGTTCGCCCGCGCATGAATGCCAGAGGTGCAATTTCGATTGTGCCTGCGGTCAAGGCGCGCTCAACCTGATCGCCCGGTATCATATCGTAAAGTGCATCATAGAGCGGTCGCAAATATGGGTCGACCTTGTCTTTCATATCGCCAGGCAAAAATCCGAGCCTTTCGCCCGCTTCAACGGCAGGGCGGGACAAGATAATTCTATCGATGGCACCGCGTTCCATCAGTGCTGCCGCATAAGCAACAGCAAGATAAGTTTTACCCGTACCGGCAGGCCCCACACCAAAAACCAGTTCACTTCTGTCCATCGCACGAATATAGGCGTCTTGTGTTGGTGTTCTCGCCTGAATAACCTTTTTACGCGTGCCTATCTTGGCCATCGACAAGGTTGAGGTTTTTTCTGTACCGGGCAGCGAAAGTTGATTGTCTGCAGCAGCCATTCTTATCGCGCCATCAACATCGCCCTGCTCTATCGTTTCACCTGCATCAAGACGTGCGTACAAATGCTCAAGTGCCACACGCGCCTGTCTGATGGCGGTGCTTTCACCTTTAAGGTTAACTTCATTGCCACGCGCAACGGCTTCGATTTTAAGCTGTTGTTCCAACATCGCGAGATGCTGGTCATATTGGCCAAAGAGTTGTGATGCTAGTTTGTTATCCTTGAATTCAAGCGCAATATGCTCAAATTCCGCTGACTGCTTTTTATCCGTAGTCAATCATAATTCCTTTTGGGCTTTAACAGCGTTTAAGCTGTTTGGTGCAGCTTCTGTTATTTCAACATGGACGATATCACCCGGATTGCCAAGGTTTTCATCCACAATTACGGATTGTAGCCACGGCGAACGGCCTATCAATTGTCCCTCACGGCGACCCTTTTTCTCAAGCAGGATATCCATTTTCCGTCCGACACAGGTCTGGTTAAACTCTTCCTGTTGTTTGTTTAGCAAAGCCTGCAATCTTTGAAGGCGCTCGGATTTTACATCTTCTGGCACTTGATCTTTCATATCTGCACCAGGCGTTCCGGGTCTTGTGGAGTACTTAAAGGAAAACGCAGAAGCATATTTAACCTGCTCAACCACATTTAAAGTTTCTTGAAAATCTTCTTCGGTCTCGCCCGGAAAACCAACAATGAAATCACCTGAAATCGCCATATCAGGACTGACTTCACGCATGCGCTCAATGATGTGCAAATAGTCGGCAACCGTGTGGTGGCGGTTCATCGCCTTTAGAATTTTGTCTGAACCCGCCTGAACAGGCAAATGCAAGTATGGCATCAGGCAATCAAGATCACGATGCGCATTAATCAGGCTTTCATCCATATCTACCGGATGGCTGGTTGTATAGCGTAAACGCTCCATGCCTTTAATCTTCGCAAGTTCATGCAACAATTCACCTAACCCCCATTCGCGACCATCAGCGCCTTCACCATGCCAAGCATTTACGTTTTGACCCAATAGCGTGACTTCGCGCACACCAGCATCAATCATGCCTTGGGCTTCATCGACAATCTGCTTAACAGTGCGTGAGACCTCTGCGCCACGTGTATAAGGCACAACGCAGAATGTGCAAAACTTATCGCAACCTTCTTGCACTGTCAGGAATGAAG
>CALAIO010000329.1 GCA_937923355.1 uncultured Rhizobiaceae group bacterium
GAAAACATTCGTTGCATCTTCAAGACCAATAATCAGGTCGGCCATATTGCCTTCCATCACTTTTTGCTGGTTCAAAATATCATTGATGCGGGCGTTCTCGATGTCGAAATCTGTCGTTCCGATTGTGTCGGATTTAGCAAATTCCTCCAGCACGATACCGCTTTGATCAAGCTTCTCGCGCATCTCTTCTACGGTAGAGCGTGTTTTCTCAATCTCAGCATCTAAATTTACTAAAGTAGCCATATAATTATTACCTCCGACGAATATAAGTTGATTTATATATAGGTATTCAACGTGTTGATTTTAAGAGCTTATAGACTGAAATACTTAACAATAGCTCAGGATTTATGTGCATTTTGTAATTCTATTGGCTGCCCATGTGGTGTTGCCAACAAGGCCTTTTGCCAATCGTTCTTTCGAGCAATCATTTCTTTTTCATTGGTCAGAGACTTTTGCTTTACCATCGACTCCAATGCCTTCAACCATAGCTCATAATAAGGTGTGCATCCATCATCTACGTGGATGGTTTTACTTAAAACTTCGGCCCATTCACTCCATGTAAATGCACCTTTTTCATACAATCCGATGACAAGTGCAAAGGCCTGAGCCTCCCATGGTTCACTGAAAACAGGTTCATCGTCATCAAGAACAATATTCTCAAGTGATTTCAGATCAGGCGTGTTCAAGATATGCACCCCAGCAATCTACCATAACGACATTGCCCGCTTCTGCATCTGCACCAAACAATTCTTGCGCATCAAAGGATACTGAATAAAGCCATTCAGGGTTTTCGCCTTCGCCACGTGCATTACTATCAGGAAAGACATGGCACCCTTGAACACTGACAATTTTACCAACCTTACCACGAATATATCGAGGAAGCCTTGTATGCCCCTGAGGATTAATATTCAAAGCCCGAACATGTTCACCAGCAGCAAAGCCAGGTTCTAAAATTGCGTCGCGGCTAACAGGTGCTCCTGCAGCAAGGGCAGACGTCATTTCTTCAGCGGAGACAACACGCTTTACTTCAACACCAGGCACTTCAAGCTTACCGTTCTCTAGCTCACTTTCAGTCACCATTTCCCGTTCCAGCATCAGTTTTTGCAAACCAGCAATCCAGATTTGGTAATAGCTTTTTGTAAGATAAAAATCAGGTGGCAGGCTCTCACGCGCAAATCTGGAAATATCCAAATTCCACTTTCCTGCAAACCCCATTCCCACGGTCATGGCAAGCGCGCGCTTTTCCCAATCACCGTGAAAAATAGGCTCATCCTTTTCAGGTTCTACAGGGCCGTAACACTGCATTCCCCCCATGTCGTGAGGCCCATTCATGAAGAAGCCTCCGCACGCGATAAAGCTAGGCCGGTACCAATCATGGAATCGCGCGTTACGAGTTCTGCAAGTTTTTCTTCGCTCCAGCCTTGCGTACCTTCGGGCCTTAGCGGAATGACCAAATAGCGCATTTCAGCAGTCGAATCCCAGACTGTAATTTTAGTTTCTTTAGGTAACAAAACACCAAATTCATTGAGAACTGCACGTGGTTCACTCACGGCGCGTGAACGATAAGGCGCTGATTTATACCATACTGGCGGAAGGCCAAGAACACTCCAAGGATAACAGGAACACAGTGTGCAAACGACCATGTTATGCACATCAGGCGTATTTTCAACCACCTGCATATGCTCACCCTGTCTACCAGTAAAACCAAGTTCAGCAATTGCATCCGTCGCGTTTTCTCTTAATCGCTCAAGATAGTCAGCATCAGACCAGGCTTTCGCAACAACTGCAGCACCGTTTCTTGGCCCCACTTTGGTTTCATAGGTTTCGACAATCACATCAAGTGCAGCAGCATCAACATAGCCTTTTTCAACTAGTAAGGATTCTAAGGTTTTTACCTTTAAATCCATGTCTGACCAATGACTATGATCGTGATCATGGCCATGATGATGAGAGTGTTTTTTTGAATCGCTCATAGTGCCTCGCTTAGTCTCCAGTTTTGGAAATTAAGCGAGACTAGTCAAGCTAGGAAAGCAACAATCTATAGAATTGCGCGTGTAGAACTCGTATCCGTAATTTCTGCAATCTTTTGCAGAAGCAGGTTTGGGTTGATTGGCTTGGTCAGATAATAATCTGCACCAGCTTCCAGCATGCGCTCTTGGTCTCCGGAAAGGGCATGCGCAGTAAGCGCTGCAATTGGAACACGCTTACCAGTAGATGCTTCCAACTCACGAATTTTTTTAATAGCTTCAATCCCATTCATGACAGGCATTGAAATATCCATAAAGATCAAAACCGGATCAAGCGCTTGCCATCCCTCAACAGCCTCTTGACCATTGCCTACAATAACAAAAGGCAAATCTTGTTCAGACAGCGTATGCTCAAGCACAATCTGGTTCACTTCGTTGTCTTCTGCGGAAAGTATGCACTTTCCTTTCATGCTTAAATCATAATTCATAATCGTATTCCCCTGCTTAACATCAAAGCCTAGCCCACAGCGCTTTTCAGTTGTTCTTCTGAAACTGTATCCATGAACTCACGGATATACCCCATCGTTTTATGTTCATCTTGCGGCTTCCCAAAAAGGTAACCTTGCCCAGCATGACAACCATATTTCTTAAGGCTTTCCGCCTGATTCATTTCTTCAATACCTTCTGCCACAACAGTAAGGTCAAGTCCTGCACACATTTCAAGAATAGCACGAACGATATGTTCAGCAGGCTTATCTTCACCAATTGCCATAATAAAGGCACGGTCGATTTTAACTTTATCAAGTTTAAGTTCACGCAAACGACCAAGACTTGATTGGCCAGTACCAAAGTCATCCATGGAAATGCGAATGCCTGCATTATGAAGTTCATCGATAATCATCGATGCTGTTTCCGGATCTGACATCATGGCAGTTTCAGTTACTTCAATTTCAAGACGATGCGCTGGCAAACCTGCCTTACCAATCGTTCTGATAATGTCAGCTGCCGTGTTTGGGTCAACCAGTTGAACACTTGAAAGATTGAAAGAAAGGAAAATCTCATCTGGCCAACCGGCTGCAACTTTTGCAGCATGTAAAAGAAGTTTCTCGGTTAAGGGCGCGATAATGCCACGCTCTTCAGCCAATGGAATAAACTTTGCTGGCGAAACAAATCCAAGTTCAGGATCAATCCAGCGTGCTAAAGATTCAAACCCCAAAAGCTTTCCATCCTGCAAAGAGATAATAGGCTGGAAATGAGGACGCACTTCATTGTTGGCAATTGCACGACGCAAAGCCTGCTCCATACGCGCATTTTCAAGAATAATATCTTCAATTTCTTTGGAGAAAACTGTGATACGACCACGTCCACCACGTTTTGAGTGATACAGCGCACTTTCAATATTCTTCATAACCGATTCATATGAATTGCCGGCATCAGGATAAACAGCAAAGCCAAATGAACCACTTAAGCGAACTGTTCTACCATCAAGATCAAATGGTGCGTTGAGAACTTCTTGCAAAATCTTGCCGATATGTTGAGCACCATCTTCATCTTTAATATCAGGCATAAGGAAGCCAAACTCATCACCACGAATGCGGAAAACAAAACCATCTTTTTCCATTGCAGCAGACAAGCGCTGCGCGCATTGCTTCAAGATTTCATCACCACCATCGAAACCATATAGATCATTGATAGGCTTCATGCCGTCCATATCAGCCACACCCACAAGAAACCCTTTATCGCCATGGCGGCGATCATCTACCATAGACTTGAACTTTTCCATCATGCGTTGCTGATTACCAAGACGTGTGAGTTGGTCAGTGTAAGCGAGTGTTACAAGCTCTTCTCTGGATTCTTTTATATTATTTTTGTATTCAGCTGCATCAAACCGCTTTTGCTCTTCATCAAGGTCGATAAAGATATTTGAATTACCTTTGGCTTTGAAAATCATTACGACTGCAGTCCAAACAGATAACCCCACAAGCATTATAATTGCATGAAGTGTAAGTTTATCTGTTAGGGATAAGGCTTTAGGCGATAAGAATGCAGATAAAATTGATGCGACTGTCAGTATCGTCAACCATAAAATAACACGCGACCTACGGATATCAGAAAAACGATCTCTCCGTTTTGTTTCATCAATATTTTCAACTGCTTCAGTAGTCATTTAACACCCCAAACCTGATATTTCGGGGTAACTTAAATTGAAATAGTAAAAATCTTCTTTCAAACTGCTAAAAATGCAAATTATTTTACCAGCAACATTTTCTCATAAAATTAACTAATATATTCAGCAACTTATGCGAATTATCCTTTAAACCCTTTTGCCAAAAGGTACAATTCCACCGATCCATCGCGTGATGCAGGCGGTTTTATGTGGTGAACTGACTTAAAATTTTGCTTCATCAGGTTTAATAGCTCAGCTTCTGTCCCTCCTTGGAATGTTTTGGAGAGAAAAAAACCGCCCGGTTTTAAAACTTGCAATGCAAAATCGAGCGCTACCTCAACAAGGTGCATGGTACGAAGATGGTCTGTCTTCTTGTGTCCCGTCGTTGGCGCTGCCATATCCGATATTACCAAATCAGGCTTTTGGCCTTCCAGCGCATCAATAAGCATGTCGGGCGCATCATCGTCCAAAAAGTCTTTTTGTAAAATCACTGCTCCAGG
>CALAIO010000330.1 GCA_937923355.1 uncultured Rhizobiaceae group bacterium
TTGAAAAACCAAGAACTTCTCGACAATGTATTATCAATACAGAAAAAAGCGGCCGATGATTATGGGGTTAATTCAACACCAACATTCTTTATCAATGGTACTAAGTACTCAGGCAATATGTCTGCAGAAGCGATGGGCGAAATTATCGACTCTCTCGTATGATTTAGTGTGCCTTGTAAAAGGCATCATCTTATCTGGCATGAAACTTTCTAACGGGCGAAACGCAAGTTTTGGCTCGTTTTTTCATGGGGAGGCGTAGCGTTGAAGTTTAACAAACTCCGCCTTCTTGGTTTCAAGTCTTTCGTCGAACCCACTGAATTTCTTATTGAAAATGGCCTCACAGGGGTTGTTGGTCCAAATGGCTGCGGCAAGTCAAACCTTGTTGAAGCACTTCGCTGGATTATGGGTGAAAACTCATACAAAAACATGCGTGCGTCCGCGATGGACGATGTTATTTTCTCTGGATCAGGCAACCGCCCTGCAAGAAATACAGCTGAGGTTTCGCTCTTTCTGGATAATGCAGACAGAACTGCACCTGCAGCCTTCAATGATGCAGATGAATTGCAGGTTTCGCGCCGTATTGAACGCGAATCAGGGTCGGTTTATCGCATTAATGGCAAGGATGTTCGTGCAAAAGACGTGCAACTCTTGTTTGCAGACGCTTCAACAGGTGCCAGATCGCCATCTATGGTCGGGCAGGGCAGAATTGGCGAATTAATCTCTGCAAAACCCGTTGCAAGACGTGCGTTGTTGGAAGAAGCTGCGGGTATTTCAGGTCTTCATTCAAGACGTCATGAGGCAGAGCTGCGTCTACGTGCAGCCGAAACAAATTTGGAGCGTCTTGATGATGTTGTTGGACAACTTGAAAACCAGCTTGAAAGCTTAAAACGTCAAGCAAGGCAAGCTAACCGCTATAGAAACTTGTCAGGTGATATTCGCAAAACAGAAGCGCTTTTGTTTCACCTTCGTTGGGTTGCTGCAAAAACAAGTGAGGCAGAAGCTGAAAGTGCCTTGTCTGCTTTTAATCTGGCAATGGGTGAACGCGCTGAAATTCAGGCAAATTTTGCCAAGGTTGAGGCAATAGCAGCGCAAAAACTGCCTGGCCTTCGCGATGAAGAAGCTAAAACAGCTGCAGTTTTGCAACGCTTGCAAATCGCCAAGGGCCAAATGGAAGAAGAAGTTGCGCGTCTTGAAGGACGCAAGAGCGAACTTGAGAGCCGTCTGACCCAGCTAGAAAATGATTTAAAGCGCGAAGAGCATATCGTTGCTGATAACAAGCTAACGATTGTAAACTTGGATGGTGAGCAAGCAGAACTTGAAGAAGCAAGTCGCCGCGTTGGTGAAACCGAGGCCAAATCAAAAGAAGAGCTATCTGCTGCAACCGATGCACTTGGTAAAAGTGAAGCTGCGTTTTCTGATTTGACAGTGAAACTTGCCGATGAAAACGCGCGTCGCACACAACTACAAAGAACGCTTGAAGAAGCAAGAACACGCAAAGATAGAATTGACGAACAAACCAAAACGGTAGAAGCGGATCTAGCAAGTATCACTACAGAAATTTCTGGCCTGGAAGGCCCTGCTGCAAAGCAAGAAGAAGTCACAAGACTTGAAGCTTTAACGCAAACGATTGAAGCAGCCCTTACAAGCGCAGAAGAAGCCACGCAAAAAGCACGCACCTTTGAGCAAGAAGCACGAAGCCCGCTTGAAACAGCGGAAGGAAACTTGCGCGAAATCGAAACGGAAGCGCGTACACTTCGCCAGATTTTAAACCGTGGTGGCGAAGATCTTTTCCCGGCAGTCGTCGAGCGTATGGATGTGGAGCCTGGTTATGAAGCAGCGCTTGGTGCAGCGCTTGGCGAAGACCTTGATATTTCAATTGAAGAAACCGCACCAGTGCATTGGGGTATTGCAGGCGATGGTTCTGATGACCCCGCGCTTCCCGATGGCGTGAAGCGGTTAAGCAATCTCGTAAAAGCACCAATGGAACTCTCACGACGTTTGGCGCAAATTGGTGTTGTGGATAAAGCGCAAGGTGATGCAATCGCCAAATTTCTTAAACCTGGGCAACGTATTGTTTCTATAGAAGGCGATTTATGGCGTTGGGATGGTTTTGTTGCAAGCGCAGAAGCACCAACCGCTGCTGCACTAAGACTTGCGCAAAAGAACAGATTAATCGAGCTTGATAATGCCTCTTTAGAAGCGCGTGAACAGGTAAATGCAGCGCAAGATGCTTATGATAAAGGCAAACAAAAAACAGCCGATTTGATCGAAGCTGAACTGGAAGCGCGTGATGCTATTCGCTCGCATCAACGAGCGCTTGGCGAAGCGCGTGAAGCACTTAACGTTGCAGAACGTTCCGTCAGCCAATTGGCGGCAAAACGTTCTGCCCTTGAAGAAGCCAAAAACCGTTTGGCTGAAGATAGCCAGGAAACAGAAAAGCGCATCGTTGAAACAGATGCAGGACTGATTGCCATGGTCGACATGAGCGCTTCTGATGCCGAACTTGAAACGTTGCGAATGCAAGTTGCAGAAGATCGAGCCAGACTTGCAGAAGCAAGAGCAGCCTCTCAAGGTCTGTCACGTGATGCGGAAGCGCGTGGTCGTCGTTTGGAAGTTATTCAGACAGAGCGTCAAAATTGGCAAAATCGTCTAACCAATGCTGCAAAACAAATTGAAACACTCGCCAAGCGTCGCGACGAAACCACAGCGGAAATTGCAAAACTTGCAGACGCACCGGATGAATTTGATGCCAAGCGCCGTGATTTGATGAACCAGCTGGAGCAGGCTGAAGCAACCAGAAGTGAAGCAGCTGATGTATTGGCAAAGGCTGAAACAACACTGGCTGAGGCATCTCGCGCTGCACGTCAATCCATCGATGACCTAGCAGATGCAAGAGAAAAAGTAGGCCGTGCAGAAGAACGCGTAAACGCTGCAAAAGAACGTCGTGTAGAAATCGAAGCACGCATCAGGGAAGAACTTGAGTGCCACCCAGCCGATACGATGGAAATGGCTGATGTTAAACCTGATGACAAACTACCTGAAGTCGACAAGGTCGAAAGTAAGCTG
>CALAIO010000331.1 GCA_937923355.1 uncultured Rhizobiaceae group bacterium
AGTGGTTCAATTGAACCTTCAAAAGCACTGAAAAATGCTTTTGGAAAGCTCGTCGAGAAGTTGGATAAAGAACCATCCGTTCTTCGCCTTTCCTATCAACTGCGCGGCGGTGATGCAAAGCTTGCCAAACAGCGAATGCGCAATATTCAAAAACTCATCAAGAAGCGCTGGAAAAGAGCTGGAGGTTCTTATAATCTCGAGATCGAAACCCGAGTGTTGAATAAACAATAAGAGTTTAGGTTATTAAACAATCTTCCGAGAAAGCGTTTGGACAAAGCGATGTATTTTTAATCGTCGTAGGAAAGTCTGAGTTTGATGGAAATTAAAAGTAATTAAGCTTACCGTCTTTGGTATGCGATTTCCTGAAACCGTACTGATTTGGCATCATAGAGTAAAAGACGCCCGGCAAGACTATCACCTGTTTCAGTTATTTCCTTGATGATTTCCAATGCCTGCATGGATCCGATAACGCCTGTCAGAGCGCCCAGAATGCCTGCTTCCTCGCATGTTGGCAAAAGACCTTCTGGCGGTTGTTTTGGGAAAATATCGCGGTAACGCGGGTGTTTATTTCCGTTCTTATCTGTTAAATGCGGTTTAAGCGTAGTAATAGAAGCATCAAATTGACCTACAGCTGCTGTAACCAGAATTTTCTTATGTTTCTCACACAGATCAGCACATAGATAACGTGTTTCAAAATTATCAGACCCATCAGCTACCAGATCATACTGGCTTATGAGGTCATCACCATTGGTTTCAGTTAGTCTCACCGGATAAATTTCAATATTCACGTGCGGATTTAGAGAAGTAAGAAACGCCTTTGCACTCTCAACTTTGAGTTTGCTCTGTGCTTCAGTCTTATGAATGGTTTGGCGCTGGAGATTGGAAAGCGACACAACATCATCATCCATAATGCCAATCGTCCCAACACCTGCTGCCGCCAAATATTGAAGTACTGGAGAGCCCAGTCCGCCAGCGCCAATAACAAGCACTTTTGCAGCCTTGAGTTTTTGTTGACCCGCACCACCAATATCCGCCATTACAATATGGCGGGCATAGCGTTCGAGTTCTTCCGGGCTTAATTGCATCAGTTTACAGTGCCGCTACCATGGCATCCTGCTTTGCACGAAGGGCAGCAATTTTTGAACCTTCAGCAACTTGTGCATTCTTGTAGGTAATTAACTCACCCTTTTTGATCGGCACTGTCACAATTGCTTTTTCCAATAGACCCGCCGGGAGTGCTTCAGCGCTAACGGCTTCTGCCTTTGGCAGTACCCATGCACGATAGGTATATTCACCAATTTGATCCAGCACATCGCCCACTGCCAAATCTTTTTTCGCCAAGGCACAGACTTCTGCAACAGGTTTTGAAAGCGGTACCATATCCGCCTTGCCGTAAAGCACGGAACGCGCGCAGGTGAGGGGGACTTCAAGCGAGGTTAAGTGGAACGGACGATGGAACGTGAAGTAAGGGCCCTTGCCCATCTTTAAGTCTTCCATACGCTCGGTAATACGCGGATGAGACATATCTGCAATTACAAAGACACCCGGTGCTACACCTTTGCCAACAGAATAATCAACGCAGCCTTTTTGAGACAGAACGCCACCATCGGCTTCCGGAATGAGCGTTGAGGAAAGTTGATCAAGTGCTGCGGCGGGGCCGTGCATGCCAGCCTTATCTGGCACCAGTCCGGTTGCATTGGCAATGGCGCACATTTCAACCATGGTTTTGGAGCCTTCGACAAACTCAACCAACATACGCACATTCATATTCCGCGCCTTGGCTTCTTCCATATATTCATCGGGCACAGCATCAAAATTAAGCGGGTTGTTCTTGCCCTTGCCCGCGCATACAATCTCATGCCCCATGGCAGAAACAAACTCGATAAGCTCCATGCAGGAGGAAGGTTCATCCCCCGCACCAAGCGAATAGACAACACCCAAACGCTCAGCTTCTGATTTTAAATATGGTCCTATACAAACATCGGCTTCCACATTCATCATGGTGAGATGCTTGCCATGTTCCATAGCGTGAATGCCAATTTCGGCACCCACTTCAGGAATGCCAGTTGCATCGATTACCACATCAATCAGAGGGTTCTCTGCAATCATCATGCTATCAGCAGAAATTGCCATTTTTCCAGCTTCTATAGTACTGGTCATTTGAGATTGGTTTTCAACAATCTTGCTGTTTTCATCAGAACCAAAAGCAACTTCCATAGCATGACTTGCCTTGTTGAGCCCTCGATCCGAGACAGCAGCAACTTCAATGCCTTTCATATGCGCAACACGCGTAATGACATCAGTTCCCATCTCACCACAGCCAACAAGTCCTATACGTATCGGCTTTCCGGTCTCAGCGCGGGCTTCAAGGTCTTTTGCTAATCCCGTAAGGGCTACATTGGTTGGCATGATGTTACTCCAGATTTTACAAACTCTATCACGCGCTAAAACGCAAAAGCAATCTGGATAATTAAGAGATTTTCATAGGCTCATTACAAAGGCTAGTTTCTTAATTTTAGGCATTGGTGATAGCGTCTTATGATGAGAATTGGGAGACCATTATAATGTTAGAAAACTACAAAGCCCGGTCAGGCACATTTGTCCCCGTATTTACGCTGGAAATACAAATACTGGAAAGCGATGCGGATAGAATACTGGATGCTATTATGACAGTGCACCCGCTCCCCTATGGACGTTATCATCGCAACGCGTCAGTTTCTGGTGTGGGTAAGGAAACAACAGTCCCGCAGGTAAACTCAACAACGTCTACCCATGAAGGAAGCTATGAATTTGGCACAGCCATGACCTACGAAATGGTAGAGTTGAAGATTTCAATCGAGCGTGATTTGGCAATGTTGGAAAAGATTATGGATGTCATCCACGAGGTACACCATTACGAAGAACCGGTAATTTTCCTGAGAGAGGATTGGACAAGTCGCTCAGCCTATAATCCAAAAAGAGATAATCCACATCGTTGGTGGAATAATGGTCAGGGACTTCCCGAAAGAGTAAACCTGGTAGAGACAAAATGATTAAATACTATTATCCGAACGGCGATCATTGTTACCGTGCGTTGCACACGGCTCATGCGGTATTTCACAATGAAGAAGGCAAGCTGATCGCAAGAGCAATGAAACCCGACAACTCCGAACTCTATGAGTTTGAAATTACCGGGTTTGAACTGGTTGAAACAGGTGTGCTTTGTACCTGAATAAGAAGCGATTTAAACCGCTTCTTTCATGCTTTCTTCAAGATAGATTTCACGAAGCTTGGCAACAACATTGCCAGGCTTGCCTTCACCGATTTTATGACCGTCGATTTCTACAACCGGGCAAACGAAGGCAGATGCTGAGGTAAAGAATGCTTCTGAAGCATTGGCTGCTTCTTCTTTTGTGTATGGACGTTCTTCAACTTCCATTTGAAGTAGTTCCGCACAACGCACGACAGCTTTGCGTGTGATGCCGTGCAGGATGGAGTTTGAAAGATGACGCGTTACAAGCTTGCCGTCTTTGGTTACAATCCAGGTGTTGTTTGAAGTGCCTTCATTGATAAAACCATCTTCTTCCAGCCATGCATCATCAACGCCAGCAGCTTTCGCCATCATCTTCGCCATGGAAGGATATAGAAGCTGTGTTGTCTTGATATCACGGCGACCCCAGCGTTGGTCAGGAACGGTTATGACACGTGCGCCTGTTTGATACATTGGATTGGCAAGCGGGTTTTTTGCTTGTGTGAACAGAACAAGAGAAGTAGGTGTGCCAGCCGCTGGATAAGCAAAGTCACGATCAGCTACGCCACGTGAAACCTGCAAATAGATCATG
>CALAIO010000332.1 GCA_937923355.1 uncultured Rhizobiaceae group bacterium
TCTTCATGAAGAAGGTTGCCATATTCGCCTTTTGTAGCGAACCAGCGTGAGTCCCATGTACGGTTGATACCGAGGCGGAAGCCAATTGGATTAATCTTCTGACCCATTACGCGGCCTCCTCTTCCACTTCACGCACCACGATAGTGAGGTGTGAGAATGGTTTCAAAATACGAGTTGATTTACCACGACCACGCACTCTAAAGCGCTTCATGGTGATTGATTTGCCAACGTGAGCTTCTGCAACAACAAGGCTATCAACATCAAGATCATGGTTGTTTTCAGCATTTGCAATCGCTGACTGCAAAGTCTTCAAAACAGTGTCTGAGATGCGGCGTTGGTTAAACTCCAGATCAGCCAAAGCCTTCTGAACTTTCTTGCCACGGATCAGCATACAAACATCATTTAGTTTTTGCGGGCTGGTACGGATTGTACGAGTTACTGCTTTCGCCTCGTTATCCTTAAGCACGCGTTCGCGTTTTTGCTTACCCATAATTACTTCCTCTTCGCTTTTTTATCAGCGCCATGACCATAGTATGTACGGCTTGGTGAAAATTCACCCAGCTTATGACCAATCATGTCCTCAGTGATATTCACTGGAATATGCTTTTGGCCATTGTAAACACCGAAAGTAAGACCAACGAACTGAGGCAATACAGTTGAACGTCTGCTCCAGGTCTTAATCACTTCACTTCTGCCACTTTCGCGAACTTTATCTGCTTTTTTCAAGAGATAACCGTCGACAAAAGGACCTTTCCAAATAGAACGTGCCACGATGTAGGCTCCCTATCGTTTCTTGCGCTGATGACGTGAGCGCATGATTAGTTTATCGGATGCCTTATTCTTGGCGCGAGTACGTTTACCCTTGGTAGGCTTACCCCAAGGTGTCACCGGATGACGACCCCCAGAAGTACGACCTTCACCACCACCATGTGGGTGATCGACCGGGTTCATGGCAACACCACGAACAGAAGGTCTGCGACCAAGCCAGCGATTACGGCCAGCTTTACCCATATTGGTATTAGAGTTGTCCGGGTTCGATACTGCACCAATTGTTGCAATACACTCACCATGGATCAAACGCTGTTCGCCAGAGTTAAGGCGAAGAATTGCATAGGGACCATCACGACCCACAAGCTGAACATATGAACCTGCAGAACGTGCTATTTGTGCACCCTTGCCTGGCTTCATCTCAACGTTGTGGATGATTGTACCTACTGGAATTGAACGCATTGGCATACAGTTACCAGGCTTGATGTCTGCACTGTCTGCAGAGATTACCTTGTCGCCCACACCCAAACGCTGTGGCGCAATGATGTATGACAGTTCACCGTCATCATATTTGATTAAAGCTATGAAAGCAGTTCTGTTAGGATCGTATTCAATACGCTCTACAGTTGCTGTCATGTCACGCTTTAGACGCTTGAAGTCTACCATGCGGTATGAACGCTTGTGACCACCACCGATATGACGTGCTGTCATACGGCCAGTGTTGTTACGACCACCTGATTTGGTAAGACCTTCAGTCAAAGACTTGACTGGCTTGCCCTTCCAAAGACCTGAACGGTCTACAATTACCAGCTGACGCTGGCCGGGTGTCCGTGGATTAAATTTCTTAAGTGCCATGATATACGTCCCTTAAAGCCCTGTGGTCACGTCGATGGACTGACCTTCGTCAAGTGTCACAACGGCCTTTTTGACATCGTTTTGTTTACCCTTGATGCCGCGGAAACGCTTTACCTTGCCTTTGCGAAGCAATGTGTTCACTGCTTTCACTTTTACACCAAACAAAGCTTCAACTGCTTTTTTGATTTCCGGCTTGGTTGCGTTACGTGCAACGTTGAATACCACTTGATTAGACTCAGAAGCCATTGTGGATTTTTCTGTAATGACCGGAGAAACGATCACATCGTAATTTCTTACATCACTCATTTGAAACGCTCCTCTAGTGCTTCAACTGCTGACTTGGAAAGAACAAGCTTCTCACGACGCAGAATGTCATAAACGTTGATACCTTGAACCGGCAGTACATCGACATGCGGCACGTTTTGTGCTGCCAGGCGGAAGTTATTATCCAACTCTGCGCCACCGATGAACAATGCGTTTTCAAGACCCAATTTTGCAAGATGACCGCGAAGTGCTGAAGTCTTTGCTTCTTTCATCGCGAGGTCGTCCATTACCACGATACCGTCTGATGCTTTCTTTGCAGAAAGAGCATGACGTAGTGCCAAAGCGCGAACCTTCTTTGGAAGATTAAAGCCATGGTCACGTGGTGTAGGACCAAATGCACGACCACCACCACGGAACTGTGGAGCTTTCTTAGTAGAGTGACGTGCAGAGCCCGTACCCTTCTGTTTGTACATTTTCTTGGTTGTTGCTGAAATTTCAGCGCGGTTCTTCACGTCATGTGTACCAGCACGACGTTTTGCCAATTGGTAACGTACCATGCGGTGAAGAATATCCTGGCGAGGCTCAAGGCCGAACACTGCATCAGATACTGATACTTTGCCGGATGCCTTGCCTTCAAGAGTTGTTACACTGATATCCATTATTCAGCATCCTTGTTTTCTGTAGCATCATCACGAGCTTCTGCTGCTGCTTCAGCGTCTGCTGCACGTGCTGCTTCCAATTCTGCCGCTGCTTCAGCTGCTACTGCTGCTTCCGCTTCTTCTGCTGCCTCAGCCGCTGCTTCAGCATCACGACGACGCGCTGCAGGGAAGATTGCATCAGGGTGTACAGCTTTTTTGATTGCGTCTTTTAGTGTGACCCAACCACCTTTTGAACCAGGTACAGCGCCTTTAACGAGCACAAGACCACGATCAACGTCTACACGAACCACTTGAAGGTTTTGCGTTGTCACTCTGGTATTACCCATGTGACCAGCCATTTTCTTGCCTTTGAATACTTTACCAGGATCCTGACACTGACCAGTTGAACCGTGAGAACGGTGAGAGATTGATACACCGTGAGAAGCGCGTAGACCACCGAAGTTGTGACGCTTCATGGCACCAGCAAAACCTTTACCGATTGTTGTGCCTGTCACATCAACATATTGACCAGGCATATAGTGAGCAGCAATGATTTCCGCTCCTACTGGCAACATGTTTTCTTCTGATACACGAAACTCAGCCAATTTACGCTTAGGCTCAACCTTTGCAGCTGCAAAGTGACCGCGCATTGGCTTGGTTGTATTTTTGACTTTTGCATAGCCAGCACCAAGCTGGACAGCATTATAGCCGTTCTTTTCTTTTGTACGCTGAGATACAACCTGCACTTTGTCCATTTTCAAGACAGTCACAGGAACGCTAACACCTTCATCAGTGTAAACGCGGGTCATCCCAACTTTTTGTGCAATAACGCCTGAACGCATTGTTCTGTTCCTTTTTGGGAAGTAGGTCTAGCCCAGAGTTCCCGTTAAATTTCTTTCATTGAATTGGCCGTTAGGCCAAACCAACCTTAAAGTTTAATCTCGACGTCTACACCTGCAGATAGATCAAGCTTCATAAGCGCATCTACTGTTTGTGGTGTCGGGTCGACAATATCCAAGAGACGTTTGTGCGTACGCATTTCAAACTGCTCGCGGCTTTTCTTGTTCACGTGTGGCGAACGGTTAACAGTATATCTTTCAATGCGAGTTGGAAGAGGTACTGGTCCTTTCACCTGCGCACCTGTACGCTTCGCAGTAGAGACAATCTCTTTAGTCGAAGTATCTAGGATACGATGGTCAAACGCTTTTAGGCGAATGCGGATATTTTGGCCGTTCATAAGTTATTTCCTTAAAGAACACGGGTGAGAAGCGATTGCCCTCACCCGAAAATTCAAATTACTCAATAATGCTTGCTACGATACCAGCGCCGACTGTACGGCCACCTTCGCGGATCGCAAAGCGTAGACGCTCTTCCATCGCGATTGGCACGATTAGCTCAACTTCCATCTCAACGTTATCGCCAGGCATAACCATCTCTGTACCTGCAGGTAGCTGACATACGCCAGTTACGTCTGTTGTACGGAAGTAGAACTGTGGACGATAGTTTGTGAAGAATGGTGTGTGACGACCACCCTCGTCTTTTGTCAGAATGTAAGCTTCTGCCTTGAACTTTGTGTGCGGTGTAACCGAACCAGGCTTAACCAAAACCTGACCACGCTCAACCTGCTCGCGGTCAATACCACGGATAAGCGCACCAATGTTGTCGCCTGCTTCACCTGAATCAAGCAGCTTGCGGAACATTTCAACACCTGTACAGGTTGTCTTTTGTGTGTCCTTGATGCCAACGATTTCAATCTCGTCACCAACGTTCACAATACCACGCTCAACACGGCCAGTTACCACTGTACCACGACCTGAGATTGAGAACACATCCTCAATCGGTAGCAGGAACGGAAGATCAACCGGACGCTCTGGCTGTGGGATGTAAGTGTCAACCTGAGCCATTAGCTCACGGATTGCAGCTTCACCAATGTCTGTACCTTCTTTTTCAATCGCA
>CALAIO010000333.1 GCA_937923355.1 uncultured Rhizobiaceae group bacterium
AGATAATTTTAGACAATTTTGCATTTACCCTCATTTTGCGAATAAAATGAATATGGTCGGAAGACCCACGGTCAGACATAGAAACCCTGCTGTAAAAAGATACAATTCACGTTTCATTTTCTGTGTGTAACGCGGCCCACCATAATCTGGTGATTTTCCATAACCGACTAAACCCGAGCCGTTATCTAATGGATCATATTCTTGTTTATTTTTGCTCATAAAGTCGTTTACCCACATGATTGAGGACTAAATTCCTATTTTAGCCTTGACTAATGTTCTTCTTTCGTTCTTTTTCACTCGTCCGCGCTACTAACGGACAAGACATGCGAAAACCAAACACAATAGAAAGGCTCTACCTCGACTTCGACGGATTCTTTGCGTCTGTCGAGCAACAAGCTCGCCCTGCCCTACGCAACAAACCTGTGGGCATCGTGCCTTTTGATGGCACGGTGCATACGGTTGTCATTGCCTGTTCAAAAGAAGCCAAGGCTCGCGGCGTAAAAAACGTGATGAAATTAGCGGACGCTAAGAAGATATGCCCTGAACTTATCTTGCAATGCCAAAGCCCTGATTTATACCGCCGCGCGCATAACGCGCTTATCGCTGAAATTAACAGTGTCATTCCCATTGAGTCTATCAAGTCGATTGATGAGCTGTGCTGTAAACTAGATCCTCGCGACATTGCTGACCCTCTAGGGTTATCCGCCAAAATCAAAAAAGTCATTAGCGAAGGGGTCGGCCCGTTTGTCACTTGCTCGATTGGTTTTGGGGCAAATCGGCATCTCGCAAAAATTGCCTGTAAGATGGATAAGCCTAATGGCGTAACTATCTGGCATCCCGATATGATGCCGGGGCCATTACTGGATCTTCCCTTTGACGACATTCCAGGCATTGGGGGACGGATGGAAAAACGTCTATTTCGTGCCGGTATTTATAACATGAAAGACTTACTCGCGACAGAGCCGAAACAAATGCGTAAGTTATGGCGCAGCGTTACAGGCGAACGGCTTTGGTATGCTTTGCACGGCTATGACGTGATGGCGCAAAAATCGGAACGCGGAATGTTTGGGCATGCCCGTGTTTTGCCGCCTGAACTTCGCACCTTCAAAGACGCGCGTGATTGCTCCCGCCTTCTACTTGTAAAAGCTGCTCGCCGAATGCGCCGCGAGGGATTTTACGCCAGCTCGCTCTATATGTGGCTTAGTCTTCGTAACCGTTCCATCAAAGAACAAGGTTGGTCATCGCGTCACAAACTCCATATGGCAAATGATGACCAAGCCTGCCTCAAAGGCCTTGATGTTTTATGGGAACGCGCAAGGCGTCAAATCCCAAGCCATCTCAAAGTCGTGCGCGTAGGCGTCACACTTGGCGACCTTACAGAAGCTAGTGCGCGTCAGCTCGACATGCTCATCAATGATGACCCTGAACGGCGCAAGTGGGAATCCGTTACAACGGCTATGGATAGCCTTAACTCTCGATACGGAAAATCACTGGTGACAATGGGGCCGTGGAAACTACCTCCCGGCGGCAATTTGGGCGGCAAGATAAGCTTTACGCGTATTCCTCGTGCGGAGGATTTCTGGTGAGTTGGAAAGAGCAATTACAGCTATTGGATTTTGATAGCGATGTTCGGCTAGAAGCGCGATGCTGCAAATGCGAATACACTTGGTATGAACAGCCCTGTCTCTATTTTCATAAATCTCACTTGCGAATGTTATATGTCGATGAATTCGAAAAAAAGCTACGATGCAAGCAATGGAACTGTCGTGGTAAAATCAAACTAGCACAAACCAACGAGGAAGAAACGGAAGGGTTTCAGGGTGGATTGGCTTAGTAAGTCCATCCCCATTGCAGACATTAGAATCCCCTAAATCCGTCGACAAACCTATGCTGGAACTCGTGCTCTAAGTCTGGCATAGAGTGAAATACCTTGCTGATGCTCCAGCTCGACAACTACCGCATACCGTTGGTTAATCACTTGCTCACTAGCCCACCCCCCTTGGCAACGCACTACCAAATAGTAATCATCCCCGTAAGTGTCAGTATCTCTTGTAAATGAGATTTCAGAGGTTTGTAACGTGAGTTGATCACGCTTATTTGATCCAGGCTTCATTATGCATTTGTATCGATTTGCAATTTCAGGAATTGCTTCCGCTGATGGCCGCTCCCTAAAATGACCAAAAATACGTTCAGGAGGACAGCCTCTTATCAAACGATAATTCATTTTAACCCCAATATATTCTGCTCGTGTACGCCTGACTGGTGGGTCAAAAGCCAAAGACACTCTTATCGTTCGCCGCCCACCATTTTTAAATTCATCGGGTATTGGAATCCGATAAATTGCGAAGTTGTCAATATCCAGCGTATCTTCAGCGCAAAATACGACGCGATGCTCATCTGAATAAGCGGCTCTAATAGGGTTAACCAATCCGTGTCCACATATCTCTTTTGGAACATCAATGCCTAATGGAGACAGTCTAAGTTTGCTCGCATCTGGAATAGTTGCAGCCCCAGCAAGCAGTGCTCGCAGCAAATTTGCTGAGGCTGTTGGAATGATTTTTAGAAGCTCCCCTGCTTTTCGCGCTAATAATGGAGCGGCGTATGATGTACCTGTTGCACTTGTAAAAAGCTGATTTAAGAACTGATGATTAAGCGTTATAACGCCAGCTCCTGCTTCCCGAGGTGCTTTCCGTAATGTACGTGACCAAGCATCAACAAGA
>CALAIO010000334.1 GCA_937923355.1 uncultured Rhizobiaceae group bacterium
TGTTTATATCGCTTCACGGACGCCCCGAAGATGAATTTCCACATTTTCTTGGATACGCCGATGAGGTTGGTGAGGGTCAGGGCGAAGGCTTTAATTTGAATTTGCCTATGCCCAAAGGCACGACATTTGAAACCTGGCGCAAGGCACTTTTTCAAGCCATGGAACGAATAAACCAATATGCGCCAGATGCGCTAATCATTTCGCTTGGTACCGATACATTTGAAGAAGATCCAATCAGTTCTTTCAAGCTGAAATCTGACGATTTTTATACCATGGGCCAAGATCTTGCCGTACTTAACCTACCTACACAGTTCATCATGGAAGGTGGCTACGCGATTGATGCAATAGGACTTAATGCGGTCAATGTTTTGCAGGGATATGAAAATGGCGCAAATCAAGCTTGATGTTTGTGCATAGTTGTCGCAAATTTCCTGCTGTTAATCAGGTAAATCACTAAAATGCATCGTATCGATAATCTTCAATATGCCAATTGGTCAGAAAAAATCTTCCGTCAAATGCGTGAGGGCAAGGTTGATGCGGTTCATGTGACCATTACCTATCATGAAAACTTTCGTGAGACGGTTGCCAATATCGAGAAATGGAACCTCTGGTTTGAGCGCTTTCCTGATTTGATTTTTCACGGCAAAAATGGCGAAGATGTTCGTCTCGCACGCAAGACCAATCGCACGGCTATTTTCTTCGGGTTTCAAAACCCCTCACCGATTGAAGATGATATTGGCCTTGTTGAAATCTGCCACATGCTGGGCGCACGTTTCATGCAACTGACCTATAACAATCAGTCGCTTTTGGCGACCGGGTGCTATGAGGCCGAGGACACCGGCATTACCCGTATGGGCAAACAAGTCATCAAGGAAATGAACCGCGTTGGGCTTGTGATTGACATGAGCCACTCTGCTGAGCGCTCTACGATGGAAGCAATAGATGTTTCAGAGCGCCCCATCGCGATTACGCATGCCAACCCAAATTTCTGGCATCCAGCGCTCCGTAATAAATCTGATGAAGTTCTAAAAGCATTAGGTCAATCTGGTGGCATGCTTGGCTTTTCCATTTACCCGCACCACCTCAAAGACAAGTCAGATTGTACGCTTGAAAGCTTCTGCGGCATGATTGCCAAAACAGCTGAATTAATGGGCGTAGAGAATATCGGTATCGGTACCGATCTTTGCCAAGATCAGCCAGATAGTATTGTCGAGTGGATGCGTGTTGGCCGTTGGACAAAGGAAATCGATTATGGCGAAGGCTCCGCCTCTGATGCAGGTTTCCCGCCAATGCCAGAATGGTTTAAAGACAATCGTGATTTTGATAACATTGAACAGGGTTTAAAAGATATCGGATTTTCAGATACGGAAACAGCTGGTATCATGGGTGAAAACTGGCTACGTTTTTATGATAATAATTTTGGACCTGTGACATGATTGAACCAGATCAAAAATCATTAGAAGACCTAAATTTGCGCCCTGCCTCTCAGGTCATGCGGTTAAAGCGCATGGGTTCTTTTCATCAATCTCGCTTGAGTTTCATGCGTGTTTTACTGCGCAGAATAAAGAAAGAAGGGTGGCGCTTTGATCGCCCTGTTTTCGACATCGATGAACAAGGTGTAGGCGTTGCAACATATAGCATAACAGGCCCAAAGCGTACGTATACACTTGTTGCCTTTGCACACGACTTGCCTGCGGAATTGCGCTCGGATCGCGTCATCGCGGAAGCATGGGACGCGACCTTCACGCTTTTTGATGGCATTCCAACCCGCGAAGATATTGAACGTTTGTCAAAGAACGTCCCCCTTCAAGAAGCGGGTCGCATTTCAGAAAAAGAAATTTCACTATCACGCGCAAACCGTTCGGTCAGACTTTTTGAATATGTCACGCAATGTTTGTCCAAAGGTGAGCAACCTGATGTGGCAGAAATTGAAAAAGTCGGCTACCTGATGCGCACGACAGCCGTATATGGTTCAGCCAAATTTGGTGCTTGCGACCGTGAAAACTGGGCTGACCGCGAAGAGTTTTCTGGCTCGTTCCAACCAGAGCTGTTGGCAGTATGGCTAATCAGAACCTTTGCGATTGATATGGTCGAACATATGGCTCGTGTTCGTGGTGGCGATAAGGCTGTTAAGCTTGAGCCAAACGTGCGCCGCTGTTTTGGCGTGGGCAATTCAACCGGCCTTGGCATGGCGCCGTTTCTGATTAATCACCCTGCGCTCATTCACGCATGGATTAACGGACGTGAGACAGCGATTGGAATTGTGCGCAGTGTGAAAACCGCGACTGATAGTCAAATCAAGCATTTCATGAATATCATTACACGCGCATCGATCAATGCGGATCAATGGCACACGGATCATGAACATCAGCAAAATAAAATTGAATGCTTGCGAGGCGATTTTAAGAAGATAGCGGACGTTTTGAAGACCGATATTCTCACTCAGGAATACCCATGGGATGCAATGGTCAAATGGGCTGAAGAAAACCTTGGGTTTGAAGGCCAAGAACAGCTTGCTTCTATCATACTGGAACCTTACGGCGAACTAATTGATCATCTTGCGCTAGACATGCGTGCAGATGAAAGTGAGGGTTTTCGAATTAATGGTACGCTTAGCATTGAGGCGTTTGAGCAGTCCTTTAAACAAATATATCAATGGACAAATGATATTGATTTTAACAATCAAGATGCAAATGCTCGGGTTTGGTATGTTTCTGAGGAAAAACTTGAACCGCGTTTGGGTGAACGTCATGAAGAAGATGTCGAACCCTATGAACAGCCCCTTGCGCCTGGAAGAGATGCAAAAAGGCTGATTGAAGCCTTACAGGGGTGGGACAAGCAGGAAACCGTTGCTGCCTTTTTGATGAAGCATCCTGAGCATCGCCATATTGTGCGCCGTGCGCAACTGGTTGCGAGCAAGCAATATTCAGAGATTTACGACAATACAATTTCATCAAAGATGCTTCCTATTGATTTATTGCGTTGCAAACTTTCTTTCTTTGGAGCGACCAAGTTTGACCCGCGTTCTGATCGGTGGGTTCGTATTACCATGTATCAAGGTGCGCCTTATCCAGATGAAATCTCAATGCTTGATCCGGACGATCTCGCCTACCCACCTTTGCAAAGCCAATGAGTTGGTCACTGGGGGAAATTAGAGCACTGAGCATAAAAGCTGCTCGCGGTGCCGGCATGGACTGGGGGCTTGCGGAAGAAGCTGGCTTTGCTGTTCAATGGTTAGAAATGCATGGTCTTGATGGCGTAAAGGCAGTTTCGCAATATTTATCCAGAGTTCACAGAAAAGATAATTATAGCGACGATCATTGCCCTATCAAACTAGGGTGCCTTGCATCTGACATGGATGACTGGACCATTCTGCAAGATAAATCCATCCATGAACCGATTTTAATATTACCGTTTATTGCTAATATTCTAAAAGAAGAGACACTTGAATTAACCTGGGCGGATAGCTCGGTTCAAATCAATCTAAATGGCATAAAAACCCAAGATGTGAACGGATTAATTTCAAGACCAAGTACACCGCATTTTTCCTTGAAAATTAAAACCCTGGATGCACCTTGTTCTGTTCTTAAAACCAAGTCTCGGGTTTCAGATAATGCAGCTTCCTATGTTGCCATCCTGAACGCACTTGCGCACAAAACCTATGCACCGGCAACCGAAGCTTCAAGATTAGCGGGCGCTGGTGCTGGTCTGAATGACAATGACTAAAGTCTGAGGACAATCAGAAAGTGGTTTTTACTTGTATTTGAAAAGAGTGGCTGGGGTGGTAGGAGTCGAACCTACGATACACGCTACCAAAAAGCGTTGCCTTACCACTTGGCTACACCCCATCTGATTTGCTTCTATAGCGGTTAGATCAGAAGCCTGCAAGATGAAAAACAACAGAATTTCATCTTATATTTAATGTTTTATCTTATAAGTGTTAAGCTTGCCCTAATGCACGATAATCCTTACAAGATATCTTGATGATAAAAGGAACATTTCATGCAATTTAAAGGCACTTCTTCATATGTAGCAGCTGATGATCTGACAGTAGCAGTAAACGCTGCGATTGCACTGGAGCGCCCGCTTTTGGTTAAAGGCGAACCTGGAACGGGCAAGACCGAACTTGCAAAACAGGTTGCTGCTTCTTTGGGGCTTCCACTGATTGAATGGCACGTAAAATCGACGACAAAAGCCCAACAGGGTTTGTATGAATATGATGCTGTATCCAGACTTCGTGACAGCCAATTGGGCGATGAGCGCGTTAATGATGTGAATAATTACATCAAAAAGGGTAAAATGTGGGAAGCTTTTGAAGCCGAGGAAAGAGTGGTTCTGCTGATTGATGAAATTGACAAGGCAGATATTGAATTTCCAAATGACCTTTTGCAAGAGCTCGACCGCATGGAGTTTCATGTTTACGAAACCAATGAAAATGTGAAAGCAGACAACCGCCCTATCGTTATCATTACTTCCAACAACGAGAAAGAATTGCCAGATGCCTTCTTGCGTAGATGTTTCTTTCACTATATCAAGTTCCCGGAAACAGAGGTTCTCGAGCAGATTATTGAAGTTCATTATCCTGGCATCAAAAAGAACCTTGTGCGTGAAGCGCTTAATCAGTTTTACGAGATACGCGAAACACCTGGTTTAAAGAAAAAACCTTCAACATCAGAAGCGCTCGATTGGATCAGACTTTTGGTTTCTGATGACATCGATGGCGCTGATTTGCGAGGAGATTCGACAGATGCGCTGCCGCGCTTGCATGGTGCACTTTTGAAAAACGAACAAGATGTGCATCTTCTGCAACGATTGGCATTCATGGCAAAACAACAAAATAGATAGATGCCGCTTCACAGTTTTGCGAGGTCATTGATATTGTGGCGCGAGTGATGTGAAAGTTTTCAAATAGTGTTTGGAGATTTTTATGCGTGTCTTTTTTATTTTAATTACATTTCTAATTGGATTTTCTCATCATAGTTACGCAGATCAGATTTGCGGACTTGGTGAAGATGACTGCAAAATTGAACTTGGCGACTATAATATAGAGTTGCCTGAACGAAGCGACCTCACGGTGAAAATTCCTGCCATGCTCTATTTTCACGGTGCAGGCGGCTCTGGTCAACGCTCCTTGAAAAATCGTGAGATGGTGGAAACCTTTCTCAAGCGTGGATATGCAGTTATTGCGCCAAGCGGCTTGAAGAGACCTAATTCCAAATTTGGGCCTGGCTGGTCATTTCATCCTGACCGTAAAAAGCGGCGTGATGAACTGGCTTTCACTAAGGCAATACTTGATGACGCTTCGGCCAAATTTAATATTGACCGTGATCGTATTTTAATGACGGGATTTTCAATTGGCGGCTCTATGGCTTGGTATCTGGCTTGCCAGGATCCTGATGTT
>CALAIO010000335.1 GCA_937923355.1 uncultured Rhizobiaceae group bacterium
CACATGCCACAGGCACCACCACGACAAAGATAAGGCGCATCCACACCCGCAGCTTCAATGGCTTCAAGGAGGCTTTGTGTTTCGCCAACCTGAATAACTTTATTTGATACTGCCAGCTTCACCTCAAATGGCTTACCAGGCTCAGGTGCGAGAAACTCTTCGTAATGAACAACCTCTCGCGGCCATCCAGCCTCTTCAGCAGATTTTCGAACCCAATCAATCATGCCCTTTGGCCCACAAACATAAATATGCGTGCCAAGCGGTTGCCCATCCAATAGATTATCAAGATCAATCGTCTGATTTTGGTCGTCATAATAGACATTGACATCATTGGGATGTTTCGAAGTTAATTCATCCACATAAGAACCTAATGATTTTGTACGAACCGCATAATGCAATTCAAAATTGCCATTAGCACTATCAAGCTGGGCAATTTGCGCCAGGAACGGTGTAATCCCAATGCCACCAGCAATCATAAGATGTTTGCGGGCACGCAAATCCAATGAGAAAAGATTGACCGGATTACTAATCGTCATCTCCATGCCTTTTTTGACATGATTGTGCATATAGAGCGAGCCGCCCCTGCCCTCATCATCACGACGTACCGAGATTGTATATGCGGAGCGATCCAAAGGACTGCTCATGAGCGAATAAGGATTAAGCCGCGGCACCCCATCATCCATCATCTCAACAACCGTATGCGCGCCACCAGAGTATGTTGGCATAAGCTCACCGTCTGTACGTTCAAATCTGAAACGCTTAACAAGCTCATTAACTTCAACAATATCTGTTACCTTAACAGCGATTTTTGCTGCACCCGAACTCATTATGTAATCTCCACTTTATCTGGAACATTGCCTGGATCTTCCGCATCAACACGAACCCCTTGAAAGGCTGCAAGACGACGTGAGTAATGATCGCGTACGAACAAATTTAAACCACAATGCGAACACTCAAAGGGGTCTGTTGTTACATCTTCCGTAACGCCCTTACAGTGAACGCACTGCATGCGACGCGCCTTGGAGCCCCTGTGTTCTGTTTGAATTGCAGAAAACGGATAGCCAACATTCGTTGCTTCACGCATTGCCTGCCCCATTAAGCCTTCAGTACCGGAAAGGTATATTTGAAGACCATTCGAGGCATCCGATAACACTCTTTGAATACGAGGAACGGCAGCTTCGTAAGAAGGACCCGAATAGCATTGCTTTGCACCCAGCGCTTCCAAGTCAGAGGTATATTTATCACCTGCATCTTTTGGAACATAAATGATATGCGCACTGTCGAAAAAACCTTTGGGTGCTTTTGAAGCAAAATCGAGAATTGCTCCCGCACCTTCTGCATCTGCAATAAACAAATGCGCCTTGCCTTTTCTTACTTCAAACTCACCGTAAACAGGTCGACTGATTATAGATTTTTCAAATTCTGTTTTGGGCATTAAACGAACAACTCCTCGATCATCTGCCTTAAATAAAAAAGAGCGCAACAATAATGCCGCGCTCTCAAATAGGACTAGTCTTTTGCAGTACGCTTGGACTTGGTTGGATCATCAAACGGTAGTGGCTCTGCAGTACAGGCAATCTCACCCGTTGAGTTTTTAACCGTAAGCTTTGTACCAGATTTGGCACAATCAACAGGCATACGCGCAATCGCAACGTTGTGCTTGTTAAGCGAAGAATACATACCGATGGTCGCAACACCAACTTGTTTGCCATCTTTTAGAAGTGGAGCACCCTCTTCTGCCGGTTCAGTACCTTCAAGCATTAGACCGTAAATCTTAAAGCGTTCCTTGCCTTTGAGACGGTAATGCTCGTCCGCACCACGGAAACCCATTTTGCCCGGGGAAACTGTGAAATCCAAACCAAGTTCCCAAAGCGTATCGCCTGATGGCTCGTCCGGGAATGGATACATTTCAGAGTTATCATATGGGTAGAACAACAGATGGCTTTCAGCACGGAGCCAATCCAGCGTTGTAAATCGCGTTGGAATAATGCCCATTGGAGCACCAGTTTCTACCAGATTATCCCAGATATGAACCGCATCTTGACCACGACAGAAAATCTCGTAACCGCGTTCACCCGTATAACCCGTACGAGAAATCGTAACCGGCTTGCCATAAAGCATGGTGTGCATGTGATTAAAATAAGGAAGCGCACGAATGCCTTCGACATCTTTTTCAAGCAGATCAACAGCCATTGGGCCTTGAACTGAAATATCATGAAGGTTGTCATCGAAACGTACATCAACATCACGACCCTGCGCATAGCGGGTTAATTGCTCGTGACCAGCACCTGTGCCGTGCACAACCATCCAGCTGTTAGGCCCCATGCGGTAGATGACACAGTCATCAATAAACTTGCCACGGTCATCCAGCATACATGCGTAGCGTGACTTACCAGGTTGGATTTTTTCTACATTACGAGTAGTAGCGCGGTCTACGACTTGGCTGGCATGAGGACCAACAAGGTGAACCTTCTTAAGGCCTGACACATCCATGATGCCAGCTTTGGTTCTAATCGCCAGATATTCTTCTTCTTGATCTTTGTCATAGCTCCATGCAGTTCCCATTCCGCCCCAGTCTTCAAGTTCAGACCCAAGTGCGCGGTGGCGTTCTGCTAATGCGGAAAATCTCCAGGATGATGTCATTTTTTCTCTCTCCCATAAAAAATGCCTTCGTTGAATATGAACCTACTCTGAGCAGAAAGGCAATATATGATGGAAAATATTTTTCCTATCAGGCAAATTTTATTCACAGGGAAATAAATGAGAAATAAAAAAGGCCGCTCAAGAGGAGCAGCCTTTCTTAAATTCCAAGCTCAAAATATTATTTCGAGTTGATTTTATTCTCGTGACTATGACCGACTAAAATTGCCAGTACACAAAGCACGATTGAGATGATGAGCCAGATTAATTCGCCCCCACCAAGTCCTGCATAATATGAAGCGCCTGCAACATCGCTCCAGTTTTCAAAAGGTGCACCAATCATGGTATTTTTCCTTTGTTGTTTGTACGAGACTTAGCTCGTACGGTTAAAAGCTAAATAACTACTGGGCAGAGAACTCCCTGCCCAGAGCAAGATTATTTGGCACCAGCGCCTGATCCTTCAGGATAAGCAACCGCAGGTACTTCAGAGATATCAAGTCCAGCAATTTCAACTGATTCACTTGTTCTCAAGATACCCATCATTTTGAATATCCATGCAAAGAGGTAACCAGGTACAAAGCCAATAAGAGCCATCACTACTGTGCCACCAAGCTGACCGAAGAAGCTGGTCGTAACCGCACCTTCTGCCGCAGTTGATGGATAACCGCTTGCAACAATTCCAAGCACAATCAATGCGTATGCACCGAGAACACCGTGAACTGTGACAGCGCCAACAGCATCATCAATACCCATTTTCTCCAACATTTTTGCAGACCAAGGCATTACCCAGGCACATGCAACAAATGCAATTGCAAATGTCATTGGCGGCCAATAAATGTCCAAGCCAGCAGCAGTAGAAATAATACCACCAAGACCCGCAGACATCATCCAGAATGGATCACGTGTTGTCATCCATGCCCCAATGATACCACCAGCAATTGCCATAAGAAGGTTAAATGTAAGAGCTGAAAGGTTCATCGGCGTACCATAAATATTGGTAAAGCTTGTTGCTGACCAGGACCATGCCTCACCTGGAGGAACAAGACACGCCATCAAGAAGCCCCAGAAGCCAACAATAATGCACATTAGGCCAACCATTGTCATAGGCATATTGTGTCCGGCGATATGATTTGCAGAACCGTCCGCGTTGAATTTACCAATTCTTGGACCAAGGTGAATAAGGACACCAAGAGCAAAGAAACCGGAAATCATATGCACAACACCAGAAGCGCCAAAGTCATGGAAGCCCCATTTGCTAACAAGCCAACCGTCTGCGTTCCAGCCCCAAGCTGCAGCAACAACCCAGGCAAAAGATCCAAGGATAATTGCAAGCACTACAAAGGGAACCAACCGAATACGTTCGATAACAGACCCTGACATGATGGATGCTGTGGCACATGCAAACAATGCAAAAGCACCAAAGAACACACCGGAAATGCTATCCCCAAGATTAGGGCCCATAACAGGACTAGCAGGATTTGCCGCACCAGCCGCAACTTCCCAGCCACTAACGCCATTAGCGCCAGCACTTAAGTCTATTCCAGTTGGGAATGCGAAATACACCCAGAACCCGAAGAAATAGAAAGTCGGTATCATAAAGGCAAATGCCAAAATATTTTTCAAACCAGATGCCAGCACATTCTTCATGCGCGATGCACCCATCTCATACATTAAAAAGCCAACGTGAATTAATATCATAAGTGGTATTGTGAGGTAATAATACACTTCTGCAGTAATCGTATTACCGACAGCGTTAGCAGCTTTTAATTCGGCCACCTCTTTGACCAAATTTGCGAGTTGTTCTTCCAAAGCAAATCTCCTTTTCAATGCTCCAATTCAATTCGAGAATGCTTGTTGAAAGACAAGACACTCCCCCTCCATTACTAATGAAAGCGCAAAATTTTTCATTTGGCTAGTAAAAAAATTTTGCCTGTGAAGAAAAAATCATTCCTAGCAGTTGAAACGCATAATTTTTGGTGTTAGCGTTTTGATTAACTTGAATTAGATTTAGGACATGCCGATGTGCGGAATTGTTGGGCTATTTTTAAAAGACAAAGCGCTTGAACCAAAGCTTGGCTCTATGCTTACAGATATGTTGGTAACGATGACAGACCGTGGCCCGGACAGCGCTGGCATCGCTATTTATGGCTCGGATAAAGACAGCAAAGTGAAGCTCACTATACAGTCTGACGATCCTGAAGTGGATTTTTCCACACTTGAAAAAGACTTGGAAAAAGCAACCAGCGCACAAGTATCAATGTCCGTTAAAGACACGCATGCCGTATTAGAGATTTCTCATACACGTGTTGACGACATTAGAAATGCGCTTACAGAATTGCGTCCTAATGTACGCGTTATGAGCACGGGTGATATCATTGAAATTTATAAAGAGGTTGGCCTGCCAAAAGATGTAGCAGAACGCTTCGATGTTGCCTCCATGAGCGGAACCCACGGCATTGGTCACACAAGAATGGCAACTGAGTCGGCAATTACAACGATGGGCGCACACCCGTTTTCCACAGGCTCAGACCAGTGTCTTGTGCATAATGGTTCGCTTTCAAATCACAACAGTCTCCGCCGCAAATTAAAGCGCGAAGGCATGACCTTTGAAACTGAAAATGACACCGAAGTTGGCGCAGCCTATTTAAGCTACAAAATGCAAAACGGCAGCAACCTTGGCGAAGCGCTTGAATCAAGCCTTGAAGACCTGGACGGATTTTTCACATTTGTTGTTGGTACGAAAGATGGCTTCGGCGTTGTTCGTGACCCAATTGCGTGTAAGCCAGCTGTAATGGCTGAAACAGATCAATATGTAGCTTTCGGTTCTGAATATCGCGCTCTTGTTAATCTCCCTGGCATTGAAGATGCCAAGGTTTGGGAACCAGAGCCAGCAACCGTATATTTTTGGAGCCACTAATAATGCAAACACTTGATATGGCGACAACTGAGTTGCGCGAAGTAAATTCAACGTTGCAATCGCAAAAAGCCGATACAAACCAACGTTCCTGGGAAGTTATCAATCCAAAAGGCAGTCACGCAATTGCTTGTGGTCTTGATGGCCCGATTGAAGTCACGGTACGTGGTTCGACAGGTTATTATTGTGCAGGCATGAATAAAGAAGCGACTGTTCACATCGATGGTTCTGCTGGCCCAGGTGTCGCAGAAAACATGATGTCTGGCACGGTCATCATCGAAGGTGATGCAAGCCAATATGCTGGCGCTACAGGCCATGGTGGGCTTTTGGTGATTAAAGGTAATGCCTCATCCCGTTGTGGTATTTCAATGAAAGGTATCGACATCGTTGTCCATGGCAACATTGGCCACATGTCTGCTTTCATGGCTCAATCTGGCAACCTTGTTGTTCTTGGGGATGCAGGTGATGCACTTGGGGATAGTTGCTATGAAGCGAGATTCTTCGTTCGTGGCAAAGTGAAAAGCCTGGGCGCCGACTGCGAAGAAAAAGAAATGCGACCTGAGCATATTGAAATTTTAAAAGACCTACTGGAACGTGCAGGCGCTGATGCAAAACCAGAAGAGTTCACCAGATACGGCTCTGCGCGTACTCTTTATAACTTCAACATTGATAACGCTGGCGCTTATTAGGAAACCAAAAAGATGAATGAGATCAAAAAAGACGTAAATGGTATTCCGCAAACTGCACCGAT
>CALAIO010000336.1 GCA_937923355.1 uncultured Rhizobiaceae group bacterium
TTCAAAGCACTTATCTCTGCAAGTGAAGAACTGACCAGCACAAAAGCAGAAGGCGACAATCAGGCAAGTCACCGCGTCATTGCGGACCATTTGCGCGCATCTTCATTCTTAATCGCAGATGGTGTTCTGCCTTCTAATGAAGGGCGAGGCTATGTGCTTCGTCGCATCATGCGCCGCGCCATGCGCCATGCAAGTCTGCTTGGCGCCCGTGATCCACTCATGCACCGCTTGTTCCCCGCATTGAAAAATGAAATGGGCGCAGCATATCCTGAGCTTGGCCGTGCAGAAGCGTTAATTACAGAAACGCTTCTGTTGGAAGAAACTCGCTTCCGCAAAACATTGGAGCGTGGTTTAGGTCTGTTGGACGATGCAACGGCATCCATGGGTGAGGGCGACGAGCTTGATGGCAATACAGCTTTCAAGCTTTATGATACCTTTGGTTTCCCGCTTGATTTAACGCAAGATGCACTTCGTCGCCGCGATATTGGTGTTGATGTCGATGGCTTCAACGCTGCCATGGACAAGCAAAAGGCGGACGCACGCGCTGCATGGGCAGGTTCTGGTGAGGCAGCTGATGATCGTATTTGGTTCCAAATTCGTGAAGAACACGGTTCAACAGAATTCTTGGGCTATGATACAGAAATTGCCGAAGGCGTCGTGCAGGCAATCGTGGTTGACGGCGAAGCAAAAGATAAAGCCTCAAAAGGCGACACCGTCTCAATCGTAGTAAATCAAACGCCTTTCTACGGCGAAAGCGGTGGCCAGATGGGTGACAAAGGTACTATCCGTTTTGAAGGTGGCTCAATTGAAGTGACTGACGTTAAAAAACGCGGTGAAGGCCTGTTCGTTCATATGGGTACGCTTATCGAAGGTGAGCTAACCAAAGGCGATGCGGTTGAACTTGAAGTAGATCATGTAAGCCGTGCTGGCTCTCGCTCTCACCACTCAGCAACGCATTTGATTCACGAAGCTTTGCGCGAAGTGCTTGGTGATCATGTTGCTCAAAAAGGTTCACTCGTTGCACCTGATCGTTTACGTTTTGACTTCTCTCATCAAAAGGCAATCTCGGATGAGGATTTGGCAATCGTTGAAGAGATGTCGAATGAAATTGTTCGCCAGTCTTCACCTGTAGAAACACGCCTGATGGCTGTTGATGACGCCCGCGAAATGGGCGCCATGGCATTGTTTGGTGAAAAATATGGTGATGAAGTCCGTGTTGTTTCCATGGGCACAGCAACATGCGGTGATAAAGTGGGAAATACATATTCGCTGGAACTGTGTGGCGGAACCCATGTTTCCAATACAGGTGAGATCGGTCTTATTCGCTTATTGGGCGAAAGCGCCGTTTCTTCCGGCGTTCGCCGAATTGAAGCGCTCACAGGTGAGGCAGCCTTAAATTATTTAACCGAACAAGAACAACGCGTAAAAGATATTGCAACAACGCTCAAGGTTCCTCCGCATAATGCGGTAGATCGTGTGGCTCAATTGGTTGATGAACGTAAAAAGCTTGAGCGCGAATTGGCTGACGCGAAAAAGCAATTAGCCCTTGGTGGTGGCGCAGGAGGATCTTCTGCAAGCGCAGAAGAGGTCAACGGTGTTCAGTTCTTGGGCCAAGTGGTCGAGAACATCGCAGCAAAAGAACTTAAAGGCTTGGTCGATGATGCAAAGCAATCGATTAAATCGGGTATTGTAGCGATTGCTGGTGTTTCAGAAGATGGAAAAGCAGGCGTTGTTGTGGGCGTTACAAGCGATCTGACAGATAAGTTCAGTGCGGTAGACTTGGTGCGTGTCGCATCAGAAGCTGTAGGTGGTAAAGGTGGTGGTGGACGTCCTGATATGGCGCAAGCAGGTGGGCCTGATGGCGATAAAGCGCAAGCAGCAATTGATGCGGTTAAAGCTACGATTTAGATTTATGTATTAGCTGATTTGAAAGCCTAATTAAGTGATGGGCTTTCTGTACCTTGGCAAAGTTTTAGGGGGCCTTTTTTATTTGAGAAGCCCCAAAGTATCGTCAGTTCGTCCTTAGCCATTGTCATACTAAGAATGTACTTCTGTACAGTGTCTTCACCGCATATCGCGTTAGCTCCTGTAAAGAAACCGTCTTCTCTGTCCTCAACTGGGAACCAGGAAAGCTTGCACCAGATTACGCCGCGCTTGAGCCATTGTGAATTGATCTCAAAGGGCTCGGATTGCACGAGACTACCGGGCACTACAGGCGCTCGCGCGCACTGCTTATCAGTGCCCCATGTGCCATAAAGCACCTCACGTTTATCTGCTATTGCTGGTGTGGTGAAAATAAAAAGTATGATCAGGTAAATGTAACGCATAATCATGCTTAACAATGCAAAATTACACTTACTAATCAAATTGAGTTGATTGTTTCGTGTAAAACAGGGTAGCAGGTGAAAAATCAACTATTTAAAAAGTACGCCATATAAGTATCTGAAAGATATAAAAAAAACCGGAAATAATCCGGCTTTTTGAGTTTTTGACTTTGAATTTTAGCTCATTGCTTTTTGCAAGTTCTCGTCAACCTTGTCGAGGAAGCCCATGGTTGAGAGCCATGGTTGGTCAGGGCCAATCAGTAGCGCCAAATCTTTGGTCATAAAGCCTGATTCAACGGTATCAACGCAGACGAACTCAAGCGTATCAGCAAATTTTGCCAATGCTTCATTATCATCTAGCTTGGCGCGGTGTGCCAGACCACGTGTCCATGCAAAGATGGAAGCAATTGAGTTTGTTGAAGTCTCTTCACCCTTTTGGTGCTGACGGTAGTGTCGCGTCACTGTACCGTGCGCTGCTTCGGCTTCCACGGTTTTACCATCCGGAGAGAGTAGAACAGAAGTCATAAGGCCTAGTGAACCAAAACCTTGGGCAACGGTATCTGATTGAACGTCACCATCGTAGTTCTTACAAGCCCATACATAACCACCAGACCACTTAAGGGCAGAGGCCACCATGTCATCGATGAGGCGGTGCTCATACCAGATTTTGGCTTCTTCGTATTTTGCCTTGAACTCTTCCTGATACACTTCTTCAAAGATATCCTTGAAACGCCCGTCATAGGCTTTCAGGATGGTGTTCTTTGTAGAAAGATAACAAGGTACTTTACGAGAAAGCGCATAGTTCATTGAAGCTCGTGCAAAATCTTTGATCGAATCATCCAGGTTATACATTGCCATGGCAACACCAGAAGACGGTGCGTCGAACACTTCATGCTCAATTTCAGTACCATCTTCACCGACGAACTTAACAGTCAGCTTGCCTTTGCCAGGAAAACGAAAATCTGTTGCGCGGTACTGGTCACCAAAAGCATGTCGGCCAACAATGATTGGCTGTGTCCAACCTGGAACAAGGCGAGGGACGTTTTTACAAATGATCGGCTCGCGGAAGATAACACCGCCAAGGATATTACGGATTGTACCGTTAGGTGAGCGCCACATCTTTTTGAGGCCAAATTCCTCAACGCGCTGCTCATCTGGTGTGATGGTCGCACATTTTACGCCAACACCGTGTTCTGCAATCGCATTTGCTGCGTCAATTGTAATTTGGTCATCTGTCGCATCGCGCGCTTCAATGCCAAGGTCGTAATACTTCAAGTCGATATCAAGATAAGGGTGAATCAGCTTGTCTTTGATAAATTGCCAAATAATGCGAGTCATTTCATCGCCATCTAATTCAACAACTGGATTATCTACCTTGATTTTCGCCATGTGGTTTCCTTTTTGAAGACTTGCACGAATCTGCAAATCACTACTTTTTTGTTTGGATTGCATGTCGTATAGCAAACTGGGCAGACTATGCAAATTATCCCTAAGGATTATGTCAAAATATTTACTGGCTTTACAACTTTTATCGGAGTGTCCCTGTGAACATCCTAGAGAAACTGAATTCACGTCGAACATTTAAGGTGATTGGCGATCTTAATGCGCCTGTTTCAAAGGCTTTCAGGGATAAAAATAGCATTGATCAAGTCTTAACGGCCAGCGCCAATGCACCTTTTCATTATGCTTGCGACCGCATTCACAAAAATAATATGGGGTCGCCAGTTCCATGGCGGGCATACAAGCTGGATGTTAAGGGCTGCAATAAGCTTAAAGAGTTTTTGATTGATTCTGGTGATGCTACCAAGGTTCCCAACATGCTTTCAGTAGCTGATTACCTGCTTCAAGTTACATGGCTGCCGGATGATGCAACGATAATCAATCGCGATGCAGGCAAGGATGAAGAAGCTTTTAAAGGCACAATGCGTAATATGGAGCATGTCGCGGCTGCTTCAGCCTTTATTCAATCGCTTTTGCTGGCAGGCGAAGAGCAGGGCTATATGACCTATTGGTCTTCAGGTGGCGCGCTAAAGTCAGCTACAACGTTTGAATATCTAGGCATTCCGCTTAATCAACTGCTCTTAGGTTCAATATTCTTTTTCTCCAAAGGTGTTGAACATGCAGAAATTAAAGCAGGTGCAATGAAAGATGCACGTGGCGATTTGGAAGATTGGTCAAACTGGTGTGAATTAAAATAATTCATACTTCTGACTTATGGCATTTTGAAATTAATCAGCCTAAAACAGCATTAGAAATCATTCAGGATAAAATCCAGGGAAACATCCATGACAAAAGATACACGCACAGAAACA
>CALAIO010000337.1 GCA_937923355.1 uncultured Rhizobiaceae group bacterium
TTATTTTTTAAACGTCAAATTGCGCTATCAGAGTCGTTTTTTAGCCATTGAAAGCAACAAGACAACAACACAAGAAGCAATAGAACCAAATAAATTATACTGCCCTGAATAAATATTATTGTTATTTATTTACATTCTTAAGTATTTATTCAAATATATCATTGTATTTGTTTTGAGGGGGATAACTCCTTCAAGTGCGATTGGCTTGTGCCCCAGCCTATATGCAAGTCAATCGCACACTATTCTATAAATGTAACATTCCTTCACTTACAATTACTGCATTCCCAGAAATTGTAGCGCGTTTTAGTTCACCATTTTCTACAACCATTCCAAGCGTAATGCGCGATGGCCTTCCCATCTCAATACCTTGGTCGATGATGAATGTATGATTTCCATCCTCAGGTTTATCACAAGCCATTATCTGTCCTGCAAATCCCGCAACCGCACTGCCCGTTGCCGGATCTTCTGGAATACCCATCGCTGGTGCAAACATCCGCACCTGGTAATCCGCATCAGGCGCTAGCGTCTCTTTAGAATAAACAAATATTTCATCTTCCAAACCGCGTGGTACATTATGTTTGGTTAATAATGGTGCATTCAACTTTATAGATTGAAGCGCCTTCAAATTCGCAAGTGGCAATGTTGGAAATGGAACCCCTGCATTGCACGGCGCATAGGAATGACCTTCAATACCAATATCACTACTATTAAGACCAAGCGTTTCTGCCATCAGCGCTAAATCCAATTCAGCCTCAGTCCTGACCGGTAGCTTTGGAATAGTAAAAGTGGCTGATTTCCCTAAAACTAAACATGGAACAAGCCCTACATTTTCCTCCAAAACAAGTTCAGCATTCTCGCCCAAGCCATCCAAATGACTCAATAAAACGACAGTTCCAATAGTTGGGTGCCCTGCGAATGGCAGTTCACGCCCAGGAGTAAAGATGCGAATTTTTGCGCGATTATTTTTATCTTCCGGCGGCATCACAAAGACCGTCTCGGACAAATTAAATTCGCCCGCAATCCGCTGCATCATATCGCTATCAAGCCCGTCACTATCCAGCACAACAGCGAGCGGATTACCACTTAGTGGCTCGTCGGTAAAAACATCAAGAGTAAAAAAGCGGCGTTGCATAATTCTTTCCAATCAAGAAAATTACATCAATTGATTATCAACAGTTCTTGCAATCACTTTCTTGACCGTCAACCCTTGAATAATCACGGAGAACAAGACGACCGCGAAGGTAGCGGTTAGCAACAAGGGCTTACTTTCGTTATCAGGAAGCGAAAGCACAAGTGCTACAGATATACCACCTCTCAAACCACCCCAAGTCAAAACAGGGATAGCGCCACTGGTAAATGTCCTAAATCTTGAAAGCGTGAGAATAGGCAATGCAACTGCTGCAAAGCGCGCAGCAAGCACAAGTGGTATCGTCAACACAATCAACCAGCCAAAAGACGGATCAATCGCAACAATCAGAATTTCCAGGCCAATGAGTAGAAAGAGAACTGAATTTAGAATTTCATCGATCAGATGCCAGAACGAAAACAAATGCTCTGCCGTCTTCTCACTCATACCAACCACTTTACCACGATTACCAAGGAGTAGCCCCGTCACCACGACCGCAATCGGCCCTGAAAGGTGTAATCGAAGTGCAATAGCATAAGTCGCTGCAACAATTCCGATCGAGATCAATATTTCCAAAGTATACTCATCCATGGAAGCCATGGCACGATAAGCAATCCAACCGGTAACGAGACCTAAAACAGCACCACCAATCGCCTCAACCACAAAGAGCTCTGCTACATGCGCAAAATCAACAGAACCATCACCGCCGCTGACTGCTATCGCAACAATGATCGTAAAGACTACGACCCCTACACCATCATTAAAAAGCGATTCACCGGCAATCTTAGCTTCAAGTTCCTTAGGGATATTCACGGACTTTAATAAACTTAAAACAGCAACAGGATCGGTCGGAGAGATAAGAGCCCCAAACACCAATGCCCAAGCATATGGAATATCAATACCAAACAGACCAGAAAGAAGCCAAAAACCTGTACCGACTATGAAGGTAGACAAAACAACACCAAACGTTGCCATCAGCAAAATCGGCCATTTTTGATCGGCCATCTTGTCAAAATCCACATGCAGCGCCCCTGCGAATAAAAGGAATGCCAACATGCCTTCCATCACAGTCGAATAAAAATCAATCTGACCGATGATCTCTTGAAACGTAACCGTCAAGCCGATCGAGGGAAACAACTTCTGAGCCAGCAACATCGAGAGCGAAGCAAACAGCGATATCATCAAGAGACCTATCGTGTGCGGCAATTTAAAGAACACATGGTTCACCCAGCCAAAAAAGGCAGATAAACCAAGCAATAACGATGCAATTTCAAAAAGTGACAGCATATCAGCCCAATCTTAAGATTCGAATTATCCCATTGAACATAAATTTGCCTGTTTATGTAACCCACTAAGGCTTGCAATCTGCATAAATGCTGATGTTTACTCACAAGGATATTACGGATTGAGGGTAAAATGTTTTACTTTAAAAAATTACTTGGCAAATTTATCTGGTTATTTGCCAGCATTTTTCTTTTTGCAACAACACATTCAGCGCTAGCACAAAGCGAAAGCTCACCCGCTCCAGCAGATTTTGAACAGCTAATCGACAGCGCAAAAGACAAGGGTCTTAATGTGATTGTTATTTCACCCAATGATGAAAAAGCAGTCATAAAAGATAACGGCCCAAGCCTTGCAGACAATGTTCTTACCATTCGATCAGAATTAGGCAGAATAATCAGCAAGGCACCGCAAACCTTTTCAATCATCAATAAAAGATTTCACACTTTAAGCCCAGATGGAACGTTAAACTGGCTTTGGCTGGCGATAGCAATCGCTATAGCAGGCATCGTGATAGGCAGTGTCCCTACTTATGCGATAAGACGCTGGAACCAAAGTTATTTCAAAAGCATCTTCAATCCAAATCCACAGAACCGCGCAGAAAAAATATACTATCTGCTATTCAGAGCGTTATTAATTTTGGTTACCTTATCAATCATGGTCATTGTCGCCATTATTATAGCTATAATTTTTGACTCAGCCCACCCGCCAAGCCGCGCTACAATTGGCGTAATCATTGGCGCTTACGCAACTTATAAGCTTTTCAGACATGTAATTCTGTTTAACCTTCTGGCACCTGATGTACCATCACACCGCATGATTAATCTCAGTGATGAAAATGCAGATAACATGCAACGCCAATGGCGTCGCGCGGCTTTTACAGTGGTTCTACTATCATCCTTCTTTGTATGGTTAGCCCTGATTGGATTAACGCCAGACACTTTAAAACTCGTTGTGATTGTCTGCCTGTTATTTTCAGCTCTCTTGTTTGGAACTCTGGCCTACAAACACCGCGAACATATCAAGGCTATCATTCTCGGCAAAGGTGAACCATCAAACAAACCCATTTGGCGCCGCATACTGGCATCACAGGCTTACGTAATTCTAATTGCCTATCTGGCAGTTGCCTGGGTCATTAGTGCTTACAGAATTTTGCTGGACTTGCCAGACTCGCTTTCAATTATCGGCTCTCCCATTACCGCACTGATTTTGGCGATTACAATTTATTCAATTGCATTGCTAATCATCGACCGTTTCTATGTGGCACGTCAAAAACGCTTTGAAGAGCGCGTTCAACTGGCTCATGACAGAGCAAAGCAAAAACATGAAGAAGGAAAAGCAGCTATCGCTGCAGCCATGCAAAAAGACATCGAAGACGATGAAGAACTTATTATCAATCAAGTCATGAATTCCAATGAACTTGAAGCAATGCCAGTATTCAAACCCATTTTCAAATCCTTGATAGAAACATCTGCAGGTATTTTGGTAACAATCTTTGCAATCGGCTGGGTACTAAGCAAATGGGATGTAAACATCGGGCAAACGGGCAATCCCGTTACAGAATTTCTGGACACACTCGTTATACTTTTTGTTGCTTGGTTCTTGTATCGTGCAGTCGTCATCTATATCGACCATCAGCTTTCTGAACAGGATTTAGGCCCTGCCTCAGAAGAAGAAAGCGGTGACAATGAAATGGGTGGCCAAAGCACCTCGCGGATAGGCACTCTTCTTCCATTGGTCAGGAATGTCTTTGTAGTCACCATTATCATTCTTGCGGTTATGGTTATTCTATCCAATGCAGGCGTGGACATTGCTCCCCTATTCGCTGGTGCTGGTGTGATTGGCCTGGCAGTTGGTTTTGGCTCGCAAGCGCTTATCCGGGATATTTTCTCCGGTGGTTTCTTCTTGTTTGATGATGCTTTCCGAAAAGGTGAATACATCGAACTGGGTGACATCCGAGGAACTGTTGAAAAAATTTCTCTACGTTCCTTCCAACTTCGCCATCACAATGGCCCACTTCACACCATTCCTTTTGGCGAGATTAAACAGCTTACCAACTATTCCCGTGACTGGGTCATGATGAAGCTGCCACTGCGTCTAACTTATGACACAGATATAGAACGTGTTCGAAAACTGGTGAAAAAACTGGGTCAACAATTGTTAGAGCATCCAGAGTGCGGTCATCTCTTCATGCAGCCTCTAAAGTCACAAGGCGTTTATAAAATGGAAGACTCGGCCATGATCATCCGAGTGAAGTTCATGACAAAACCTGGCGACCAATTCGTGACGCGCAAAGTCGTTTATGCCGCCATTAGAGAACTATTCGAGCGTGAAAATATTAAATTTGCAAACAAGGAAGTCACCGTTCGTCTTGCAGAAGAACCTGTTGAACCACTTTCCGATAATCAGAAAAAATCCATTACTGCAGCCGCCCGTTCAGTCATAGATGATGAAGCAGCTTCACAAGCGCCTAAAAAAGCAGATGATGGACTATAATATGGCAGATGATGAAACCATTGCAGTCTACGATGAACAGGTAGAAAAATATGCAACGCTTGTCACAACAGACAAGCCCGGCACAATTTTGCAAGGTTTCATGGATGCGTTACCTGAAAATAGTTACATACTTGATCTTGGTTGTGGTCCAGCTAATTCATCTGCCATGATGCGTGAACAAGGACTACGGGTTGACCCTGTTGATGCCTCGCAAGAAATGGTCGCGCATGCCAACAAAACCTACGGCATCAATGCAAGACAAGCCACATTCGATGACCTTAAAGAGTTAAATACATACGATGGCATATGGGCAAATTTCAGCTTGCTTCATGCACCCATCGAAGATTTTCCAATGTACTTAAAAGCAATCCATTCAGCCCTCGTTCCAAACGGCATTTTTCATATCGGCATGAAGCTGGGTGAAGGGATGGTGCGCGATAGTATCGGCAGAATGTATAGCTACTATTCAGAAGAAGACCTTACGCAACACATAGAAGCTACCGGCTTCACAATTCTCGACAAGACCTTCGGTAAAGAACCCGGACTCTCAGGTGAGGTCTCACCTTGGATGACGATACTCTCTAAAAAGAATAATTGAGCCTCAGAAATTAATTTCCTCCAATAAACTAACATTCATTCGCTAGGTGCTAACACTTAAAATGAAAATTTATTCAGAAAAATAATATCACAATTTTTTTCATTGTTATTGAGTAAAAACAAAAGCAAAGACGTCTAGCTAATTCTCCTAATATGACACAAGGACGTCAAATATGCTTAAACGATTAACCTGCTTAACCTTAGCCTTTTCAACTGCATTGCTATCCTCAAATATCGCATTTGCTGCTGATGCAGTAATTCAACAGGATAGTATCCCCGCTCCTGAAACTTTTAACGAATCAAGATTTTATGTTTCAGGCTTTGCAGGCGCTTCATTCATAGACGACATTGCACTAAGTGGCTTAGTGGGCGGAAACCCTCAAACTGTAGAACTTGATTTTGATACAGGGTTTACCCTAGGTGGAGCAATTGGGCATAGCTACGGTGAAATTACGGATGGCATTGGTCTGAGAGCGGAAATTGAACTTTCCTATTCTGAAAGTGATATCGATCAAATATTCTTTTCTGGCAATGGCCCTGCAGCCGAAATTAATGTCGGTGGAGATTTCTCAACAACCAATCTCTTTGTAAATGCTTTGTTTGATTTTAATAATCTAGGCAACGATATAATCACACCTTACGCTGGGGCAGGTATCGGCGTTGCTTTCTCAGATCTTGATGCCGTATACGGTCCTGGTGTTGTGCTTGATTCAAGTCAAGAAAATTTGGCATTGCAAGCAATCATCGGCGCATCAATAGCAGCAACTGACAAAACAGACTTATTTGTCGAAGGTCGTTACACCAGAGTGTTCAATTTTGAGACCCCACGTCTAGCACCTACAGGCGCTCTTACTGGAGTTATTGAAGATGACATCGACACTTATGGTATAAACGCAGGGTTCCGTTTTAAACTTTAATCCATCAACTCATAAAGCTCTTACTTTTTAATAGAAGTAAGAGCTTTATTTTTTACCTAGATAGTCAGCTCAACCACAACAGGACAATGATCTGACGCCTTAGGCCTGTCCCAGCCCGTTCGCGGATAGCGCTCGGCTTCTTGCCCCTTTGGAAACGGCGTTCTAAACGGTTGACCATTACGAATGATTTGCGGAACTGCTTTTGGGTTTTTGTCCGCTAAAGCAGGTGATGCCAAGATATAATCGAGCTGGCAAAGGTGTTGTTCTTGCGGGCCACGTGAATGATACAGCGTCCATTGATCTTGCTTTTCTCTACGCTCAACCAGGTTGCTGGAAAACCCATTTGCGATTAACGGATCAAATCCTGATTTGGTTTCCGTATCGTGCTTGAATTCAAACCCGGTATGGCGATCCCCTTTTACGATCACACGTGAACGATAATCATTCAGATCACCGCAAATAACCCATCGTTTGTTGGCAGCCTTACCCTTGCCAAAACGTTTCTCAATAATCTTGCGAACTGCTTTTGCTTCCGCCTCACGGATCGGCATGGTCCAGGTACGTCCATCCACATCCTCAGATTTACTGCCACCCATGGATTTGAAGTGAACTGTATAAATCGTCAGCGGTCGCCCACCAATTTTCACATCAATTTCCAGACAATCGCGCCTGAAAATCTTTTCATTTGGTTCATTACCAGTTTCAGCTAACGTCTTGTTATGAATCCCCAAATCCGCATAAGTCAGGTGCGCATGGCTCTGCATGGAAACAAATTCTATTTTCTCTCCTGTCGCCGTCTCGTCCCGCATCATGACACAGACATCAATGCCACGTGTATCATTGCCCTCAACCAGATATTTGTGACGATAACCGCTACCTGCCATCTTGAACAAATAACCATACTCAAACGCATGAAGCGCATCGAGATTTTCAACCTCCTGCATGCAAATGATATCCGCACGACAGTCCGCAACCGCCAGAGCGGTCAACTGCATCGTATCGTCCGTATGCGCAACCACCCTAGCCTGCTCAAGCATTTCGAATTGTTTTTGGTCTTTCACATCCAGCATCTGAAGCGTACGATCACGACGGATTTCATTGCGCCAACCAGAAAAATCAAACCGCTGCATAAGGTTTTCAGCGTTAAAGGTAGCAATGCGAAGGGTCATGGAATATCCAATTAATTAGAGCTTCATACATACAAACAAATAAGGGCCACGCAAACCGCAGCCCTCAACATTTTATAAAAAGAGACTTGGATTAGTTCTTTTCTTTGTCAACCAACTGGTTAGCTGCAATCCAAGGCATCATTTCGCGTAGTTTTGCGCCCACTGCCTCGATTTGGTGTGCGTCGTTGTTACGACGAATAGCTTTAAAGCGTGCAGCACCTGAGTGATATTCTTGCATCCATTCAGATGTGAACTTGCCTGATTGAATATCATCCAGAACACGCTTCATCTCAGCTTTTGTTTCTGCTGTTACAATGCGTGGACCTGTCACATATTCGCCCCACTCAGCTGTGTTTGAGATTGAGTAGTTCATGTTTGCGATACCACCTTCGTAGATCAGGTCTACGATAAGCTTCACTTCGTGCAGACACTCAAAGTAAGCCATTTCTGGTGCATAGCCGGCTTCGACCAATGTTTCAAAACCAGCGCGGATAAGTTCAACCACACCACCACAAAGAACAGCCTGTTCACCGAACAAATCAGTTTCACATTCTTCCTTGAAGTTTGTTTCGATGATGCCTGAACGACCACCACCAACGCCACACGCGTATGAAAGACCAAGGTCATGCGCATTGCCGGAAGCATCCTGATGAACCGCGATGAGACACGGCACACCACCACCTTTTTGGTATTCGCCACGTACTGTGTGACCTGGGCCTTTTGGTGCAACCATAAGAACGTCTACAGTTGATTTTGGCTCAATAAGACC